>NZ_JBIWDH010000002.1:0-218517 GCF_044761885.1 Lysinibacillus sp. NPDC097231
ACGTTCAAGTTTTGTTTAATCCAACGAAAAAAACTTTCAATCGCCCAACGAGACTTATACATGTTGGCAATTTCTTCTGCAGTGATATCCATTAAACTTGTCACGACATGTATTTCTTTCCCCTCATGATCCATGAATTGAACGACACGATGGCGCTTTTTCGTTTGTTTTTGTGGTGTCCCAAGTGTGCAAGTAAAATCAGCTGTCACATTGGAATCGTTGGTACGACTACCTTGGAGAGATCTTTTGCGATTTAATTGCACATTGTCTTTTAAGCGCAACACAAAATGTTGATGTTCGTTTAGGTAACGATCGACTTTATCAATAGAAAAGTAGGCACGGTCACAAACAAGGATAAACCTTTTATCTTCCAGGATTTCTCCAATGGGACCATCATGTTTTAAACCGGTTGTTTCTACGACTTTTAAGGGCATCGTGGTTTCATTAGTAAAACTAACATGTAATTTGATTCCTGAACGTTCGCCGTGATAGACAGCCCAAGGTAAACGTGTTTTGCCTACTGTAATTGTAGTTGAATCAATAGCCAACAGTGTTTTCGGCATGTTCAATTGACGACGAGCTGCACGATTGAGCTTCCCTACAATCACTTCAAAAATACGTTTGATGATACCATAATCAAGTACTTTTAAATGTTTAGAAAGCGATGAATGATTCACCGAAACAAGACCATTACTTGGACCCACATCCGCTGCGTGGCGTAAACTTTTCCACTCGTTCGTTGCAGCACCAATTAAATACGAAATGAGCGTGGGAACCGTACATTTTCGTGCTGTTTCTACATAATCGAATTCGTTTAGGATGGATTGCCATTCTGCCTCTGAAAGAAAGTTTTGAATGAGCGTAAAAATCGTGTTATTCTGGTTCAAGAGAGATTCCTCATTTCGTAATTGTTTGTGTGGTAACTAACAATTTTACATGAGAATCTCTCTTTTTATTTAATTTTTATTGGGAGAAACTAGATAATCAACACGTGTGACAATTTAAGATGTAATTTAAAAAGTGTAAAACGTTGATAAATCAATGTTGTTGAAGTATCTTGTTATTAAAAAAAGTGCAAGTAATTCAACGACATGATGGTTGTAGCGTTAGAGGCAGCTATTCTAGGAATGTTTGTAGAGAGCCTAAAATATTGAGAATAAGCGAACATTTTAAGGATAGGACGAAAATGGAAAGGAAAATTAGATTCTTTCACACAAAAGACCAGGTTCATAAAAATATGCCTGGTCTAACGTGAAAATATTAGATATATTTATTATTCTTTATTGTTAATAAATTTGTATTCATCTATTAGTTTTCTACTAGTTGCTCTATGCGACGACTCTATAGTGTCTTGCAAATGTAATGCGATTTTTATTAATACAAATGCTATAAAAAAAGCAGCAAACAATACAAAGTATGCAGTCGCTTGAGTACCGTTAATTATGTAATTATAAGCATCTCCGCCAACCCAGGCATTGCGTGATTCAAGTATCCTGGATTCAGGGTTCGAATAGAAAAATAATCTATAAAATCCCATGAAGAAAAAAATAATACTAAGTATAAGTGATGTAGTTGAGAGACCTTTCATTACAACATCTCCTTTCTATATATGTAATTAATATATCAATAATACCTATTGTTGTCACTAAAGAATAAATTTGTATGTCATTGATATTTAAAGTGAACTTATTGGATTTTAATAAAAATACTGAGTGATAAATAATAAAAATCCACATTTAAAAACACTCAGCATTACTGATGGTGAGCCAATGATGAGTAAAAAGTTTGTCCAAAATTAAGAAACAAGGTAAGTGCTGCGTATGCCTACGTTACCCCATATTGATTTACAAATAATCGAAAGGTATTGGATGCAATTTGATGATTATAAGAAGACATTGCAGATTGATTGTATGTGTCGCGCAATAAAGTGCAACGCAAACGCAATGTATTAATTGATAAAACAGCCAAGCGGTTAGCATGGGCTTTGTGTAGGAAGAATATATTAATGTAAAAGTAAAGGATAGAAAAGGAGATGTGGATTATTGGATTATTAAATATTATTATGAATGCTTTTGGGATTGGCATGATAACATTGTTTATTTATCTTTGGTTAAATGATGAAGACAAATGGAGTTTAAAGGGTATATCTTCTTACGCAGTACCTACAGCATTAGTTTATTTTGTTGTTTTTGTGCTTGTGTAGAAGATCGAAATTTCTAGTATTCAATATATTGAACTTCCTAACACAGCGAAGTTCATAAAGATCTGTAGTAAATTGATCTTGTGAAGTAATAACAAAAGTGCACGAAATGCTTAAACAAAATTTCCTTACAAAAAAAGTATGAGAGGCTACTAAATTGGTAGTCTCCTTTTGTAATGACAGTATATTACATTTGCGTTATGATATAGCTAGATAGGGGGGATTAAAGTGGCAGAAATAAGAACTAAAATTCTTGAAGCCAAGGATTCAGCTGATATAGAAGACAAAGTAAATACATACTTAGATTATTTACAAGAAGGAACATTCATTGATATAAAGTTTTCTACTGTTGTATATAGTAACAACACTAAAACATATACAGCACTTATTGTTTATAAAACTAATTAAGGCCACATCTAACAAGGTGTGGCTTTTAATTATCATTCATATTTCTTATGATGATTCCCGTGAAATAGGGAGGCGGCTGTTCAGATATTTAAATAAAACAAAAATGAAAGTTTACAGACAATAAAATACAGTATCATACACACAAGCCCTTAGATTGATGATAAGGGCCTATTGTTTTGATAGTAGTTCCCTTATTGCTTCCCGAATTTTGCTATTTTTTTAAGATAAAACGTGCCGCCTAATAAAATCAAACATCCAATAACTTTAAAACTTAGCGTTTTGAAAGTTTCATTATCGACAGTAATACACACAATCATGAGCTTCTTCTCCCAACCCTGGCATGAAAATAAGTTCCTCCTGTCCATAATGGTAGTGACACAAACAGGATGTAAGACGCGGCTTTTTTTGGTGGCTTAGACCCTGGGCATAAAACTGTTTGAGTGAATTTGGTGTTCAACCCTTTGTTAGCTCCACTTGATAGTAGGATGACTACGTACAGAAAAATGCTTATTTTCAAATTCACTCACTGTTTGTGATCTTTTTTGTTTGGAGTGATTTTTATGGAGGTATTTATTAAGAATTGTGCAGGCTTAGATGTGCATTCTGAGACAATTGTTGCTTGCGTTTTAAAAGGGAGACACGAAAACGAAGTATATCAAGAAACAGAAACTTTCCCTACGCTCACGAAAGATTTGTTTCGTCTATTGAAATGGTTAGAAAGCCATGAAGTTACACATATTGCGATGGAGAGTACGGGTGTGTATTGGAAACCTGTATTTAATATTTTGGAGGACTTTTTTGATATTACACTTGCGAATGCCCAACGAATCAAAAACGTTCCTGGCAGAAAAACAGACGTTTCAGATGCAGAATGGATTGCGAAGTTATTACGTCATGGCTTGATTGAAAAGAGTTTTGTTCCACCCGTGGAGATTCGAGAGCTCAGAGATTTAACAAGACTTCGGAAAAAGTGGATTGGCCATTTAACTTCTGAAAAGAATCGCATTCAAAAAGTATTAGAAAGTTCAAATGTCAAACTAAGTACTGTGATTTCAGATGTATTTGGCGTATCAGGGCGTAAATTACTAAATCGATTAATTGAACAAGGTTACGTAGATGAAGCCGATGTCGAAAAGAATATTCATGGAAGGTTAGCCCCTAAAAAACAATTGATTACCGATTCTTTATTTGGAACACTCAATGAACATCAAATATTTCTTATTCGCCAATCTTGGCGACACATTGAATATTTGGAGTCATTGATTTTAGAAATGGAAGAACGGATTGATCAACTATTACAAAATTATCATGAAGAACTTCAATTATTAATTACAATTCCAGGTATAAAAAAAGATACTGCTGCAGTTATCATTGCAGAAATTGGTGTAAACATGGATCAGTTTCCCACATCACAACACCTTGCTTCATGGGCAGGCGTATCTCCTGGTAATCATGAGAGTGCAGGAAAAAGAAAAAGTACGCGTTCTATTAAGGGAAATCCACACATTAAATCGGCCATGTGTGAGGCAGCTTGGGCAGTTTCAAGAAGTCGAAATCGTTGGTTAGCGAACAAATATTGGTCACTCGCAGCACGAAGAGGCAAGAAAAAAGCACTCGTTGCGATTTCGCATCGAATGCTTCGAATTATTTACTCCATGCTACTGAACAAGGAGCCATATAAAGAACCACAATTGGTTTAGTTTAACCAAAAACCAAAAGTTATAAACCAAGATACCTTCCGACAGGTACCTTTGCTTTCTCATTGGCTTTTTTCGTTATTTATAGAATGACCTAGTCCACTTAATAATATTCAAAAAACAAAGGCATTATTTATTTTCACAGAAAAAAGCTACCAACAATAATAACGATAATTCCTATAATTGAGTTAATTATCTTCATAATCATACGCACTCTCTGAACAGCCCTTCCTTTTGATGACTGAAAATTCTATTTATAAAGAATTGTAACATAGCAGAGTAATGATTGGTATAAAAATGGAAAATTGGCAACGGATGAGATTGGCAGTTACAATAACAGAGTAGAAAACTCTTAGAACGAAATTTTATTAAGAAAAATTAATTATTATAATCTAACTCAAATATTTCATTTATGATTGTTTAATCATTCTGCATTGTTAGTTGAAAAGCAACAATCTTTTGGAAAATTTTCAGTGGCAATATAACAGGGCTGTAGAACGTTCTAAAGTGAAGTTATGTATAGAAGAAACAACTAATAGGTAGCGTCCAGTACCTTTGGGTAAACGAGCGTGATATTCTTCCACAATCAATTGTGCATGGTGAACCATCGTTAGATAATTGGTTGGAATGGTAAATGGATATAGATTTCCAAATGAAAGTGGTATGAGGTATTATAAAACTGTAGGTGTAGCAGTTGAAAATTCTAACATTTTTTATTGCTATTAACTTCTAGTGTTAAAAGGAGATAAGAGATAATTAAGTGAAGGAGGTTTTATAGTCTTGAATAAAAGAAAAGTAGGGAACGTTTTAGGTATTACATCTATAGTACTTATAATAATAAGTATCATTTTTTTCTATATAGAAAGAGGACCAAGTGCTGATATATATTTTATTATCAATATTTATGGCATTTTATCTATTTTAGGTATTTTATTTGCTATATTCTCTTGGTTAATGTCTAAACGACTTATTCTTCCAATCATTGGCCTTATTGGAAATGTGGTTATCTTGGCAGTTGCTTATCTATTACTATTAGCAATGGGGATTAGTGAACCGTAAATCTTTTTTTACAGAGCCTTACTAAAACAAATAATGACAAGACTACTCCTTGATGGGTGGTCTTAATTATTGTTAATTAAAAAAGAGGCGACTTAAGGCGACCAAATAGTTGAAAGGGGTGCGAGCAATTTTAAATTCAGAGAAAGTTATAGAAAAATTTATATCTAAAAATCGTCATCGAGTAGTTGAAACTGTGAATATGTGGATACAAGAAATCGATCCTTCTCGAATCATTGGTATTACTTATCCGTATAGTTTTCCAGAAATCTTAGAAGATTTTAAGATGCAAAGACTTAAGCAAAACATAGATTTGTTTGGTGGTTGGGATATGTGTCCGATTAAGGCGTCTACATTAGATATTTTAAAGTTTCCGAATGGCGATTTAGTAGTAAATGGTTCGGGTAATCATCGAGCGGTTTTAGCAAAAGAACTAGGTTTGAAAAGTATTTCGGCAAATGTTCAAGAGGTTAGATATTTGGATTAATTGAATTAATTTAATAAATTCAATTAATCTTTCAAACAAGGTTAGTTTTTAAATACTCTTGATTTTAAAAGGATACGTAATTGCGTGTTCTTTTTATATTGCAATAAGAAAGTGGAGAAATGGATAGCTGGAGTAATTGGAATTATTGGCACGCTCATTTCTTATTCTGTGGATGGCCTAGACATAGCAGTTTTGGATTTAACGGCTTCATAGGAAAATTTATTACCTAATGTGTATTAACTGTCGTTTGTTATTCCAAGTATTGAGTACGCAGGTGATGGAGCTGCCATTTCTTTCTGTGTACTCGAATTTATAGCAATAACAGAAAACGATACTAAAAGAATAAAATCTTTTTGCATCCCTATATTTCCAAATCATAACTACTACTTTACAATGAAAGATAAAGTATATACAGAATATTATTGGAAGATTTGATTGTAATGGGGAGAAATGTAATGAAGAAGTTATTAATTTTTTTAAGTCTATTAGTTCTTCTATGTATAGGTATTTGGACGTTAGTGTATTTCCAATATAAGGAATACAGTGAAAATAATGAACGAAACCATCAGGGAAGTAAGAATGAAATTCCATCAAAGGAAGGTAACTTTGAAACGTTTATTGATGGTGAATACGTAAAGATACCAAATAAAGAGGAAGTTGTGGGACAGGAATTATATGATTATTTACATGATTTTTTATTTGAGGTAATAGATGCCAACTTTAGCACCCATGTGGGGAAAAGTATTGATGCAAGAATGTTTTATAATGAAGGGAAAATCGATTTAAATGAAGCTATTATGACACAGGATAATGCATATACAGAAGTGGGAGAAGCAATACAGAACTTTCAGGTACCTAAATTTGAAAATTCATCTCCTTTTGAAATGTCATCTTTGCAAACTATAAATAGAGAAATACAAGGGATACAGGATGCTTACGAAAGACAAATTTCTGGGCAAAAACTCTTGACGTTTGTAATTGCTAAAGAAAAAGGGGAAGATTTAATCGATCCAAATGGATATGCTTCGCTAGAAGAAGAAAGAGAAATTGCACAAAAATTAGTGGATGAATCATTAGATGAAATATTAGAGTTTGAAAAAAAGGTAGATGAGTTATGTTATGAAATTATCTATAGAATGGAAAGAAAATGATACGAAGCAAGGGTTCTATTAGAAGCGATACTTTCCACTCTAATCCATTTGTTCAATCTAAAGCAGGGCACTATAAAAATATTGTGATGAATAAAATATATAGACACCCTAATCGACCACGTGTGATTTATTCATGTGGTCGTCTTTTATTTTGCAAGACTAAACGCTCTGATTACTATCTTCTATCTTTAGATATGGAAAACTTAAATAAACCATTCATTAACATAAGCCATTAACCCGATAAATGCTCCAATTCCTGAACTTATGAATCCGATAATTACCAAAGATTCTTTTTCTGTCGATACTTTTTTCTCCAAACATAGCACCTCCTGTTGCACTTTTTAATTGACCTAAATTTCTATCTATGAAGAAAGCATAACATAACAGATTGTGAGTTGGTAGGAAAATGGTAAATGTACTTAGGATCGTTTAACAAGCCTATTGGTACTACAAAACAATGCAATCGCGGAGCATAACAAATGGACTTGCAGATATGAGGGATAATCATAAACACAAGTCCTATTCTTATTGAAATAATGCCCCGGTTAGTTGAAGTGGAAACTTTATATTAATTTGAGATAAATGGTGCTTTTTGTACATACTTTAGATTTTCAATTTGGTTAATGATAAAAGTCGCTATGTCTTGATTAGTTATTTTTGTACCTGGCATATCTGTTAAATTTTCTTTTATGCTTCCTATTTCTGTGCCATCAACTATAAATGGTAGCCTAATTAAAGTCCATTTAATTCGTTTATTATTGTTTAGAATAAGCCATTCCTTCTTCTTATCTATCATCATATTAGAGTAGATGATTTCAAACAACTTTGCCCCAACTCTATTTAAAATGCTCTTTTTATCCCCATTAATAGTTAGAGATCCACCCGTAACACTAATATAACGATCAATTTGTAAATCAGTCATTACTTCAAGTATATTTTCAGTTACACTGCTATAAATCTGTTTTTCTTTGATAGGTTGACCAAAAGTATTTATAACTATTTGACAATCTTTTAGTAGCTTTCGAATATCTTCTGAATTTTGTACATTGCCTTCTACTATCTCAACCCTGCTGTCTCTGAACGTTAACTTTTCAGGGTTTCTAACCAACATACGGACTTGATATCCTTTTTCTAACGCTCTAGCAGCAATATGACGTCCCACTTTCCCTGTCCCACCAATAATAGCAATCTTGTAAGAATTAACCATAAATGCCTCCAAATAAACATACTAATATGTATACGGTTAAAATCTTTTTTGGTTTCAATTATTTGGTTATTCGACTAATAGTGATCTAATAGAACGTGCTGTCGATCCAGGAGATGGGATGCATTACTGTCAACAAACCTCTTAAATCCAACGATATAGTATATTTTCATTTTAGATCAACATCCGAATTAAGTGTTTCCGAGGTCACTGCTGTTGAGTTAAAATGTAGAGTAAAATAAATATTTCAATATGGAGATAAACAGATGGCTATTAGATGGAAAAGTGAGGATATCATATTCGATAGCATTAACGAAGCTGATGTATGGGCCGATTCATTAGGAAACGAAATTTATGCAAGATTGTATGATGGCTATGATACACCGGATTATAAAATAGCTTATTCTTTAGCTTTTAGACTTGCTAGTATGAAAGATTTCAGAGTATATGCAGAGAACGACGGAGACAGATATAAAGTTTGGGTAAATTTTGATAATTAAAGCTGCCTAAATCCATCTCGATTGTTAGAAGGCTAACGATTGGGATGGGTTGTTTGTTTTATTCTATTTTCATAACGAAAACAAATTACTATGCTTGATATTTTAAAACAACTGATTTCATCAATGTTTATTTTTTTCTATAAAAATTGAATGAATAAATGATTAATGTTATAAATATACATATTTCATTTAGGGGGGATTAAGATGCTAAAGGATGATATAACAGAATGGATGAATGATGATGGATTTACAATCAGCACCAATAAGAGTTTTTTGGATACGGCATTAATACATAACTTCCTTTATAACGATTCTTACTGGGTAAAAGGAATTGCTAAAGAATTAGTAGAAGCATCCATTGAAAATTCTATTCTTTGTTATGGAGTTTACGAAGGTAATCCTAATGAGAGTGCTGCTAAACAGATTGGTTTTGCAAGGGTTGTGTCCGACCTTGTTAGATTTTCTTGGATAGGTGATGTTTTTATACTTCCTGAATATAGAGGGCAAGGACTGAGCAAATGGTTAATGAGTATCGTAACAGAGCATCCTAAATTAAAAGGCACAAATTTTCAACTAGCTACAAAAGATGCTCATTCTCTTTACGCACAATATGGATTTAAACCATTAGGACAAATTGAAAACAGAATGAGTAGGCCACTTGATTGGCAATTGGTATATGAGGGTTATAAATTACACAAATAACAAACGACACTTTATTCAACCATCGGAGGGGAGTGGGGGTTGTCTTAGACGTATGTGAACTTAATTTTTTGGCATAGTTAAATAAGTAATGACCGGATGGTAATTGCTATCCGGTCATTTTCAATCTGATTATTATCCTGTACGCGGTAGCAGACGATATCAACCTCAATACAATTGCCGTTGTCAGTGGGTCATTTTCTACGGTTCAATCAGATGGTTATTAGGCACTTGCAGAAAAAGAAAGACGAAATCTGTTCTATTGATCTAATCTATCATTTTTCGTAGTTGGACAATTCTCATTTTATGGTTTATATCGTTTCGCCTTGATGACAAGCATGCTCAAGTGTTTGGAGCACAGATAATGTTTGAGTAATAAACAATCATTTCTCCGAACTTTTCTTACTAAATAATAATACCGAGGAAAAAACGATGATAAAAACACCAAATGCAGTAACTATTTGATTATTTGTTACGCTAACAAGAATCGTAACTAAAATCATTGCTAAAAGAGACGAAAATAAAATTCTAGTTGTACTATTCATAGGATTTATCCTCCTTTTTCTATTTTATAAGATTTGTATCTTAAACAGTTAGTTGAAAAACCATATTAGTTAATGACAAAAGATAACGAGCTTGTGAGGACATAAGGGAAGGACTTGGGTACATGAAAATATACACGCAAGCCCTGTATTGATGGATATGTCAAAATTCATTATCGTTTCGAGAGTAGAATTATTGAAAATGGTACCCTTACTAATTCTGATTAATATGTTTTACAACTTCCCAGTTTGCTGTTCCGTCATCGTCGTCGAGTTTTTTCCATATTTGGCCATTAGTTTTGTCGTATAAATAAAGCCAACCACCATTCACGACTAATTCGTAATTTTCATTAATAACATCCCCTGAATTATTTATTGAACTAGATATATTTAAACCAGAACTATCAATAGCATCTGATATTTTAAAAGAGCCAAATACAAAACAGCCCCCAAATATAATACTTGATAGAATAATTACCATACCCTTATTTTTATCCATATAATTCCCTCTCTTCAATAACTTATTGGCAGTTCACAAATCGAGTCGATCGCGTCTAAACCGCTACTAATAGCAATCAATAATACAAGCCCTAAGATTGAGGTGTAATGGCTATTGTTTTGATTACTGAAAAGGGGATAGTAGCCATTGTTATTGTTTTAAACTTTCTTTGATTTCTTCTAATAATTTTGTTTGCATTTTTAATTGCTTAGTTGTACTAATAGCAAACCAAATTATAAAAATAATTGGAGCTATGTAAAATAACAATCCAAAAATCGAGACAAAGCTAAATAAAATATCTCCACTATTAAAACTATTCATAACACAAATCCTCCTGTCTTTTCTTAACTAAATTAAATGTTATTCATAAAGAAATCATAACATAGTAGAGTTTGAGTTGGTGGAGAAATGGAAAATATGCAAAAAGATAGATTGATCGTTTCTGCAGAGCAGAGGAATCATTTACACGGGTTGTCTGAAAAAGGCTTGTGTATATAGTACATACATGCCCTTAAATTGATATGTGATAAACAATTGTTTTGAGTGTTGAAAAGGGGATAATAGCCCTGTTAACTCAAAATAGTGTTTCTTCTCAATCCTTGCCCATTTCTATTACAATACTGTAGGAAATATTGAGTCTATCACAAACCCAAGACTCAAAAATTTTATCGATTTCCTTTTTTACTTCTTCAGTGTGCATATTCTCATCAAAACCTAATTCTTCAAAAGTAAAGGTTTCTCGTATTCTATCTTCATATTTAGTATCAACCATAAAAGTAATAGTTTTATTCATAAAAGTATCCTCCGATTCTTTAAGTAGTTGGATTTATTATTGTGAGTGCAAAACAAAAGGACTTGCCTATAGTACAAGTCCTTTTTAAATCAGTTAGTAGGAAGCGTTGGAACTTCAAATAAAAATTCATCATAAAATCCGAATTGTATATAGTGATTATTTAATTTGTATGTATAGCTTGTCAATAAACCACTATTTGGTGAGTGCATAAAGCCTGTATATTCTCCTTCTCCTAATAAAGAAATAACTTCTGAAAGTGACATGCCTTTAACAAGTTGGCTATAACCATCTAATGAAAGGTCAGGGGTGGCTATTAAACCTGCTTGGCTTGTATTTGCTAGTTTACCGTCAAAGAACATTAATGAAGGACTTGAATAGCCTACTCCATCGTATTTATAAGATTCAATTCCTTCAGATGGAGATGACATTAGGGGGTCAAGAGTTCCCTCTAGATTTGTTAAAGAAGTAACTTCTTCATATGTCATATTTGGCTGTAGTAACTTAAATAACTCCATCGTCATTTCGGAAGAATGTTCAGTAGTAGCTTTGAATTTTGTTCCATCCTTTCTTCTTGTAGCTTCTTCCATGTAGAGTTGATTAGCTGTTTCATAATCAATGTCAAAATAGTGGGCAGTTTTCTGTATTACTAATTCATCGTGTTTTTCAGTAATATAGTTGTCACCAGAGTTTGTCAGACTATCAAACTCACTTTGAGCATAGTCATATACTTCTTTACTTGTTGGGAAATCGTTCTTATTAGTGGCTTCTGCATTAGTTGGATGATCAGTTGTTTTCTCTCCATCATTATTACTACAAGCTACTAAAAATATTGATAAGAGTAGAATAAGGCTTAATCTCATGCTTTGTTCCTCCGATTTGGTTTGTTAAATTGAATAAATTGTAATTACAAACCTTATAATACAATGTATTCAAAAATTTAGTAAGTATCTACTTTTTATCGTGTTCTTTATTAAGTCTCGTAGAACAACGCTCAGACGATTCGAGAATCAGAAAGACGTACACTTGATGGCAATGGATTGCTCTCAGGTCGGTTCTCAGTTCTAAAGTATTTGCTCTAGAACTTTTTTCACAAATCATTTAACTAAAGCACATATCTATATAACAAATCCTGAATTGTAACAAATAATGAAAATAAAAAGATGACAGTTGGGTTCCTGTGAAATATAAGAGCATAACAAAAGGACTTGCAGATATGGAAAATCATACACGCAAGCCCTACTCTTATTAAACTAAAGCACTCGATAATTTTTATCTATTTCCCAATCTTCTTATATAAATTGAAACGCAAACTTTAAGCCAATAGGGATAGTTAACCAAAGCAGAGTGTTGCTCAATATAATTTTGGGATAAGAAGTATTTTCTAATTTGTTTTTAGAAACGAATCGCCACATCAATAGTACACCAATAGCCCATATTGGTAAGATTAGAAAAAATTCTGGTGTAAAAGTATTAGATTCACCTAATGCTCCTTCTGCATAAAACCAAGAAATAAATAATGCAACAACACCACTAAATGTAATATTACCCATAACTAAAATTGATTTTATGTTGAATCCCTCCCTTCTCTTTGTTTATATAAAAGACTTTATCTTCATTCAGTAGGCAAACACCTACTGAAATAGAGGAACTCATTCTTACTAACCTATCCTGAACCGTTAATTGAATAATCAGTTGTTTAGAAAAGTGTAACATATTTCCAAATGTTGATGTAAGATGAAAGTGATGACTAACAAGAAAGATTGACGGTACAGGAGGAGAAGCAATATTTTCTATTCAGATTCAACTTTGATTTAGCTTACAACAACAATCGTAACAAGGCTCATTGAAGTATTTAGCGAGT
Source organism: Lysinibacillus sp. NPDC097231 (assembly GCF_044761885.1). Classification (NCBI taxonomy): domain Bacteria; kingdom Bacillati; phylum Bacillota; class Bacilli; order Caryophanales; family Bacillaceae; genus Lysinibacillus; species Lysinibacillus sp. NPDC097231. Next base: position 13,098 of record NZ_JBIWDH010000002.1, read on the forward strand.
CTGTTGGCTTTGATAGTGGAGCAGAGGAATCAATTACACAGGCTGCTTGATTGGAGCTGCGTAGCCATGTGTAGGGCGACAGTTGCATTATGCACTTGATTCTATTAAATTACTTGTTTTTCTAATTTCTTAATCTTCATGTCATTAAGATGACTAAAGTTCTTGTGGCAAGGGTAGTAGCTGCGAATAAACTCATACTAACCAAATTATAACAAAAGGAGCCGCAACGTTTATAACGTTAAAGCTTTAAATAAATTTTCAAACAAGGTAGGTGCTACATATGTAAGAATGGTCGCAAGATTACCAAAGATTAGAGGATGAAATCAAATATATTGAGCATAATTTGCTTCTTTCTAAAAATGAATTGAAACGGTGATTTAGCTAAATATAAATTAATAGCTGAAAGTGGAGGAGCCATGTTTGAGGATGTATTGAAGTAATCGAATTTGAGTTAGCTCATAAGATGAACAATTTATTTAATATCAAGAAAATCATTCAAAAATGGAATGAAGTTGGGGAGGATAAGATTCAAAGATCGACGTTTGAAATATGAAGAATGGTTTCCAGAAATCAATTCAGATGTATTTAAAGACCTTAGGGAAAAAATTCTAATTCCCAACAGTAATTTTGTGCAGGACTGTCACCCAATAAAATACTTATTAAGAGAAGTTGGGATTGAACCATTTTTCTTCTCAGACTTTTTTGAGGAATAATTCTCACAATGAATTCTGATTTTAGAGGAAAGGTAGGCGTTTGTACATATAAAAAAGGGGATAACTGTGATTAGTTATCTGATCTAAATCTTTCTGCCATCTTCTTTGACTATTGTGAACATGTGCTATGGGATTCCTATTGTTCAGGCGAATACACAATCCATTTTACACGTTAGATCGAAATGGTTATAACATCAAAAGGGTCACAAAGTTAGGAGCGACCCTTTGTCATAAAAGATGTGCAAAAGGCTGATAAATTTGTATTTATTTGCTAACAGTCTTCTCTATTTATGAAGGTTGCGCCAATAATAATTAGAAGAATAAATAGAACAACGAGTAGGGCGAATGCTGAACCAGAGCCACGGTTATAGCCATCATAATAGCCACCGCAACAACCACCGTAATAACCATAGGAATAACAATTGTTAAAGTTACCCATGTTTCCATAGTATCCCATAAATAAGTCCCTCCTTTCTACATTGTATAATATGTTAGCTGTAGAGAAGGGGTGGGATATTCAACCATTCAGTTAAAGGCATAAAAAATTTATCCAATTACATTTTGTGGAATAAGACAATAAAGCTGCCGCCTGCAAAGTACAGATAGCAGCTTCAACGAGTTGTCTAGCATTTTTAATGTCCTTTAAAACTACGTCGGTCAATGATACTGGCCAGTTATATTTTCATCAATATCTATCATTAATTTTGAGAGTAGTACAATTTGCCCTGCGTGATAACCGTAATGTGCCCCGACCTGAATAAGCAGGCGGCTAATTACACTTACATCATAGGTTTCATCTTCCGAGGCGTTAACGCGATGCATCCTATTCCAATCATTAAGATCATATCGTATTATTACTTCCCTTTGTAAATCATCTTTTGACAAGTTTGATAATATAAAAGTTGATTCAGCACGTGTCATTAAAAGTAGATTTATCAATTCATCTTTGGTCATACCACCTTCAGTATTAAATTCCCCTTGAGAGCGGTTTCTAATAAAGGGTTTATTACCGATTGCACTTGCGAAATTTTGATATTCGTTTCCTGCTAGAAATGTAAGCAAAGATTGCCGACACTGTTTGTAGATATCTTCAATTTTTTCCAAATCATTTCATCATCAAGATGATTCAAACTTTTAATGATGCGTTGGAGTTGCTTATCCATGTCTTCTAGCACGTTACTTATTAGTTCCAGTATAACTTTACACCTCTTTTCTCTATATTTACTACTATTTAAAAAATATCTTATTGAACTAATCTGATCCTTCAGTTCAATAAGATATTAAACAATTTTAAAGGACTTTATTTTTAATGTTACTAAAAACCATTTCTGACAAGTTTAGTAGACTATATATTATAATACAGCAACGACGAAATAAATAAAGGACAAGGACCATTTTTAGGCACTATTGTTAGGAGTTTTGAAAAAATGTTAAGATTGGAAAATAGAATAGGAGGGAAATAAATTGATTACATTAAAACCTATGACCCAAGAGGAGTTCAAACAATATATCAGTTATGCAATTGAAGACTATGCAAACGACAAGATAGCTTCGGGAAATTGGAGTGAAGATGAAGCGCTTGACTTATCGAAGAAATCATTTGATCGACTGCTACCAGAAGATGAGAAGACGGAGAATAATCATTTATTCTCCATCTTTCACAACGATATCTTAGTTGGCATGATTTGGATTGCACAAAAAGCCCCTACAAATTCTAATGAAGGTTTTATTTATGATTTTGTGATTTTTGAACAATATCAAGGGCAGGGGTATGGTAAGAAAGCAATGAAAGAAGCTGAAGTTATTGCTAAAGAATTAGGTATGAATAAAATGGGTCTACACGTGTTTGGTCATAACAAAATTGCACGTAGCTTATATGAAAAAATGGGTTATGAAATTACCAATATAACAATGGCTAAAAAAATTTGATCATGTAACATCAAAGTCCAGGTACTCCAAGTTTTTTGGGGAGGCCAATTCATGTTGCGAAAGCATAATGGATATACTTCGAATACCGATATGATTAAATGATCGTATAGATGAAACTACTACAGTAAAAGAAGAATATTGCTCATATTAATTGTTGAGTTACAATAAAATGTATACTCGACAAACTCGACAAAAGAATTGTATACTGAATAATTAAACCGTATCTATGAAGGAACTTTAAAAAAGAACGTTCCTTTTAAAAATTAATAAGTAAATTCAAACTAGATTTGATTATAATTAATCCTGTCACAATGTATAACTTTATTTATCATAAACCTTGGTACAGTGTAGTCGTAGCTGTACCAGGGTTTGTGTTTTTTAATTACATAGAGGACGTAACAATCTAGATTTAATTTTCCGAAAGCTTTAGATTTACATAATGGAAAAACTATCAAAAATGTAGGTGGTAGGATTACCGATGCTTCGGAAGGATCATGCGAAGTGTTGTAACGGCTGTATATGGAATTAAAGGCAGAAGAAATTTAGATTACTAGACAATGTTTTTTTAATTGGATGGAAGTAAAGGGGAAAAATATGAGAAAAAAAGTTATTTTATCATTAATGTTAATGACATTTCTTTCTGCTGTAGAAGGAACCATTATTAGTACAGCAATCCCTCGTATAACGAGTGATTTGTCAGGCGTCGAACTTGTTAGTTGGGTATATGCAATTTATATGCTTGCCACAGCTGTTTCGACTCCAATATACGGGAAACTGGCTGATTTATTCGGTCGTAAAAAAGTTTTACTTATCGGAGCTACAATATTCTTAATCGGCTCTGCACTTTGCGGTGTCGTTACATCGATGGAACAGCTCATTGTCTTTCGTGCCCTTCAAGGTCTAGGTGCTGGCGCTATTATGCCAATAACAATGACAATCATTGGTGACTTATATAGCGAAGTGAAAGATCGTGCAAAAGCACAGGGGTGGATTAGTGCTGTTTGGGGCGTCTCAGGTGTTATCGGACCATTAGTTGGCGGATTTTTAGTTGATTCTCTTTCTTGGCGCTACATCTTCTTCTTAAACGTTCCATTTGGCATTATCGCTTGCTTAATGATTGTAATTTATTATAAAGAATCTATTAAGCCTGCTAAGCACCATATCGATTATCTTGGTGCTACAGTATTCTCATTAAGTACAATTGCTCTACTATACGCGTTATTAACAGGTAGCAGTAAGCAAAACTGGGGGGACATTACAATTATTGGTCTCTTAATCTTTGCAGCTGTTGCATTCATTATTTTCATATTTATTGAGAAAAAATCTCTGGAACCATTAATTCCGCTTTCGCTTTTCTCTAACCGTACATTATCTACTATAAACATACTGACTCTTATTTCTGGTGCAATGCTTATTAGTATTACAATGTATCTTCCAATTTGGAGCCAAGGTGTATTAGGAAAAAATGCGACAGAAGCGGGACTCATTTTAATGCCACTTCCTGTTATGTGGACATTTGGCACTATTTTTTCTGGTAAGTTAGTTGATAACTTAAATACGAAACAAATCATTCTACTTGGCGCTAGCATTCTTTCAGTTGCTGCCTTTTCACTATTTACATTGTCAACAGATTCACCAGCATTCCTAATTTATGTTGCAGTTGGATTATTCGGCTTAGGAATGGGGCTTATTACACCTATATACATGGTAACAATTCAAGCAGCTGTTTCATCTCATACACGCGGGACAGCAATTGGCTTAAACACATTTATTAATACGTTTAGTCAAACATTAGGTGCTGCAGTTTTTGGGGCGATTTTCAACACGATGATTCATGCACGCGGTATTAAAAACCTTGATCTTGTATCTTCTGGTGGACATGAAGCAGCAACAGTAAATATAGTAACCGAATCGCAAGAGGCATTAGCTTCAAGTGTACATTTCATTTATATGAGTACATTTATATTAGCACTTCTAACTTTAGGAATCGTTTGGTTCTTATTAAAGCCATCCACACAAACTAGTGAACAATAAAAAATAATGAATATAAAAATAAGCTGTAAAGAGATTTTTCTTTATAGCTTATTTTTATTTAAACATGAATACAGGAGAGCTATGCACTAAAAATCTATTTTAACTCCATATACAACCTTAACAAAAGTGTTTAATCCGTATAAATTTCCCTCTACCAACACGAAAAATCTCATAAAAATCTTGAAACTTTAAACCACTATGAATAATTCGGATGAAAATTAATTTATTGACATTTTTTAAATCGCTCATATAATATACGGTATGGGGTATATGGAAGTTGCGGAGAGATAGTTAAGAAATCAGTAACGGTATATACAACATTGTACTGCTTGTATTGTGTGGTATTGGAAAATTTCTTAGTGCAAAACAATGTACCTTTTAAAGGGGGAGACGTAGGGGCAAATCCGGAAATAATGGGTAGATAACAGTAAAACGGGTAAAGAATACTGTTCATTTTTTATTCAAAGGTTAACGACAGTTGTCGCCAATGAGATTAAAAAAACAAAAAGTAGGGAGTTTGGTAAAGGTGGTTAATTTGAATTGATGGCCATTTTTTAAATTGCTCACACAGTATACGGTATAGGGTATGGTGTGTGAGCGGAGAGATGCTTAAGAAAACAGTAACAGTATATACAACATTGAGCTGCTCATATTGTATGATGTAGAAAAATTTCTTAGTGTAAAACAATGTACATTTTAAAGAGGTAGATGTAGGTGCACATCCAGGAACGAAGATGCAACTTGGGGTCAATTAGGTGTTCTTCAAACAGAAGTAAAAAATCAGAGGATTCATGATTTCTGAATCCAATTATATGCTAAAAATGAATAGCACTAAGGAAAAAATTTGTAGTGGGTACTATTCGTTTTTTAGTCAAAGGTAAACGACATTTTTCACTAATGAGATTAAAAAAACAAAAAAGTAAGGAGATTGATAAAGATGATTAAGAATCTAAAAGATAAATATAGTCCGTTATACTTTCTAGCTTCTTTAGGTGCTGGTGGGATGGGTGTTTCATTCTTTATGTACTTAATGTTTTTAATTCCTCACCCAGATTTCGGTATGCCTACATTTGAACATATTTATCCGTATATTGTGGGAGATAATTTATTTGTCGCCGGCTTAGTAATTCTTGTATTACTAATAATTGTGTATTTTATTTTTAAGCATTTCCGTCTGTTACTTTGGAATATTAGTGAGTTTTATAAGTTTAAAGAGACAAATTCCTATGTACAATTACGGAATAGTAATGCTGAAGTAACATTAATGGCAATCCCTTTAACATTAGGGATGAGTATTAACGGATTATTCATTTTAGGAATTGTATTTGTTCCGAATTTAAGAAGTGTGATAGAGTATTTATTCCCGTTCGCTATTTTAGCATTCCTTGCAGTTGGTTTACTGGCGCTTAAAATTTTCGTAGGTTATTTTTCTCGTTTCATTATTAAGGGCGATTTTGATTTCATTAAAAATAATAACTTAAGTCAACTAATTGCCATCTTTGCGTTTGCTATGATTGCAGTCGGATTAGCAGCGCCAGCAGCATTGAGTGAAAATATTTATACTTCAAGTATTGCGATGTTCCTGTCCATTTTCTTTGGCATCGTTGCTGTGACATTAATTATGATTAAAACGATATTTGGATTATTTTCGATGTTCCAAAATGGAATTGCGAAAGAAACTGCGCCAAGCTTATGGATTATGATTCCGATCTTAACGCTTTTAGGCATAACGTTTGTTCGATTATTTAATGGAGTTAGTCATAACTTTTTCAGTACAAAGGCAAATCCATTCATTATTTTCTTAGTATTAGCTGCGTTCTTATCACTCCAAATTGTTTTTGGAGTTGTGGGTTATTCGGTTATGAAAAAGATTGGATATTTCAAAGATTATGTATATGGAAATGAAAAAAGTGCTGCAAGCTTCACGCTGATTTGTCCGTTTGTAGCCTTCACTGTATTAGGTATGTTCTTTATTGGTTGGGGGCTTGTACAAACAGGTATTGTTGAAAAGTATTCAATTGCTCACTTCCTCATTATGATTCCATTTATTATTAGTCAATTGAAAGGAATTGAGCTAATGTTCCGTTTAAATAATAAAATGTTTAAACGTGCAAAAGTGGAACAAGGTGTACCACAATATAGTACAGAAAAATAATGATTTAATAGAGTCAGTAGGGGAGTCATTTCCTGCTGACTTTTTTATTTGATATGTACAAGCCCCAATAAAAAAACTATAATCCTTTCTCTTGAGCCTTGTCTTTTAATGAACTTTCATTTAATGAGTTTTGTTTTTGGATTAATAAAATGACAAGCGCTTGGACAGTCATAGCAATTACCAAAAATATAAAATGTGTATTGTGATAAAACATTTTTGAAATGAAATAAAATATCGGTGCTGATGATAAATAAGAAATATATTGGTTTTTAGTTGTAAAGAAAATGATTGTTGAGATACAAGTAGTGACCAATAAAAGCTCAAATAGAATTCGGATTGAACCACTGTCTAAGAAATACTCTAATTCGTTAAAATAGGACATTATAATTTCACCATTCTTTCCTTGATTAGCCAAGATTATGACTTTACAAAAATTGTAACATAACAGCGCGTTATTTGGTAGTTAAATGGTAAATGTGTGTGAATGATACTTGCAATGCTTAATAAGTGAGAAGATCCAGGAAGATAGAGGGAACATAACAAAAACTGTAGAGTAGAGGATCATTCACACAAAGCATCTGTGAGGAAGCGTAACAAAAGGACTTGTGTGTATGTTTTTGTATCTATACCACAAGCCCGATATGTGATGGCTATTGTTTTGTCAGCTAAAGATTCAGAGTGTCTGCTATTTTAGTATTTCTTTAAGCTGTGTAAACGACTCATCTGTTAGTGTATATAATGTATGCGTGTCATTTGTATTCATTATTGATCCTCCTTGATCGTTTAACCAGAGGAAATAAGATTCTTTTTCTAATTCAAATCTATACATTGGGTCAACTACATTTACAATCCCATTAAGTTTGACAGCATTTTTAACTGCATTCCTAAATACGTCAATATCATTTGAATTCAAGGAGATTTCTTCAGTACCTTTTTTTATTGTGGAAAAGTTCTCTAATTCGTGAATCTGAACTTTATCTGCTTTTTCTTCTGAGCAGGCTATTAAAGTCATTACTGTAAAAATCATCAAAACGAGTATCTTTTTCATTGATTCGCCTCCATTACTATTACTTTTGATAAATATTTGTCGTGTAGACGATTCATATAGTTACAAAATTCATTTATCTTTTTAAATGAAAATTCTATTTGGAGAGAATGATATAACACGTAAAACTCCTGTAAATAGATATTTTTTCAACACCCTAACCCCCTCAAAATTTAGTTATGACTTTCTTTATTAAAGTTTTATCTATATAAAAACCATAGCATAGAAATTTTAGAATTGGTAGGTAAATGGTAAATGGTAAATGTATAACAAGCATTGCTTGCCTAATTTCTTACCGAAAACACCTTGTTCAGCTACTAATGTAATTCTAAGCTAATGAGTGCTTTAGTTAATAAATTGTAAAAGATCACTCCATAGCGTAAAGTTTTAATCATACAAAGTCCCAAGTCGTTTTCTCGGTTTTTTTACAGGCCTGGCACAATTCAAAATCAGGACGCATTGTTTATCTGTGCGAAAGCGAAGCGGATCGGATCGAGGGAGGTATAAAAAATTAGTAAGAAGAAATTGGAAAAGAGACTGACTTATTTATACTCAGGAGAATTAACTGCGATTATTCTGTTTATTTTTCTTAGTTATCTCGTTAATCGTGCTTATCCTAATTTGCAATTATATTCGTTGTATTCTTTTTGGGTATCATTTTTTCTTTTAGAAATTCTTTTACTGCAAGGCACTATTTATTGGCATTCAAAATTGAAGAGATTAAGAGTCGAGAATACGTCTATGACACCGATTTGGATAGTTAGACAATTGAAACGCTTAAAAAAAATTAATATTATCTTAGTCGTTGTTTCAATGATTATGTTCGTAATTGATTACGTACGATTTTATTCTTCACTACCAATAGAAGGGTTAGAAATTACGGCATTCATTTTTATTTTTGCAGTTTTAGAATTTATCAACTACTTTTACATTCAACTTTCATATGACAATATCTCTGATATAAAATATTTGTTGAAAACAAAAAAATTAAAGCAATCCTGTATAAGGAAAGATTTTCATAGAATGTTATAGACTATGAAACGTGCATTACTATTTAGATTTTTATTGAATAATCCCCTAAAAGGGAAACTAGAGGTAAGTACTAGCTAAAGCGATAAAGTAAAACATACATTAGGGGTGGGGGAATGAATGATTGATTATTTTGAAAGAATACTAAGATTTAAAGACATGGAAGTATGGGATGTGAGGTTTGGTAAAGACATTTATCGATTATTTTTAATGGATGAAAATCGTACTTCTGAAATAAAAGATCTAAACCTACCTTCCAATGCCAAGTTTTTTGAAGATGATTTACGAGGAAATTTGATTAACGTTAATGTTTATTCTAAACATCCTGTCAAAAAAGAACATATTGAGCCGATAGATCTATTTTCTAAACAACTTACAAACCATCTTGCATTAGCTCACTGTCAAGTAGTTGTTACATTTTATACAGGTATTATTGATGATATTTTTAAGACGGTATTAAGGGAGAAATATGACTTAGACTTTGACAAAATTCCTTTACATAAATTATTACATTTAAATCAAGACTAAAAGAATCATTCATTTTTTGAAAAAGATAAATACTTCATTGATGATTTTAATGCCCTTATGTTGAGTGGTGAAAAGGTAACGAAAATAAGGAAGTTAATTGAATTATACTAAAGCATAGGAGAAATAAATATGTTTACCTTTATTAAAAACGATATAAAATTTTTGGATATAGAAAAGGAAATTATGAATTCGAATAGTGAATATAATTTAATTGCCTATGATAAACAGGTTCTTGACAATGAGGATATTTTAGAAACATTCAAAGAGGCTGATGAATTACAGATTGAGAGATACTTAGTAAAAAAAGATGAAAATTATATAGCAATTTTGGATTACGGAATGTCAAGTCCCCGGCATCAAAAACCTTGGTTAAGTTTACTTGTCATACACAAAAAATATCAAGGTTTAGGGTATGCTAAAAAAATATATTTGGCGTATGAAGAATTAATGAAAAACCAACAAGTAAACTGTATTCAGATAGCGGTGCATTCCACAAATAACAATGCACTAAACTTCTGGACTTCACTTGGTTTTATTAAATTTAATGAAAGAACTTACGAAGGTAAAATAATCTTTAGTTTTGAGAAGAAATTAAATTAGTAATTCTAAAACTGGGCAACCGACCATTCTTTTATAAAATGGTCGGTTGTTTTAATTGCTTCCTGCTATTTCAAAAGCTTCTAAGCGATTTTAAAATAAAAAGTTACTTATTTTTAATACTTGCAAGTTCGGTAATAAATCCACCCCGTGTCACTACTTTGATGAGTCCAACACCTTTTGCAAATGTTAATGTTTGATAATCATAATCGACGACAACACAATTTTTAAATGTTCCTGCCTCAGTTTTAACTATTTCTGATGTTGTGGTGATTTTATTATCATACCAACCATCGTTATTCTTCCACGTGGTGCCTTGTTTGACAGGATACAACAGGTATCTTTCCCAGCCATCACCGATATCTACCCACAAACCATTACTTTCCTCTTTCCAAGTTAAGCCATTAGACCAAGCATATGCGTTACCTTGCTTTCCAACAAACTTAACCGTTGAATAGGAAGAATCGATAATATTTCCAGAAGGATCATATTCAGCGGTTTTATATGTATAAATTTTGTTCGTATCCATCAAATAACTTCTATTATTTTGAGCTAACACTTTGATTTGTTGTCCTTGGTATTTAATCAATGCAAACTGATTCACCTTATCCCAAGAAACCTCCGCACCTAAAGATTCACTCACGAATCGTACCGGAACCATTGTTTTATTGCCTATTAACTTGGCAGGTACATCTAGTGTTTTCGTAACTCCATTTACTTTTACTTTTTTCGAATTCAGAGGTAGTTCGATTTTTGTAGTTCCTTTTTCGGCCACCACCACTTTTGTTTTTGTATTCCAATTTACCGTTGCCCCAAGGCTTTCAAAAATACTTCTCAATGGTAATAACGTTCTACCCTCGACGATTACTGCACCTTCAATCGATTTAGTATTTTCTTCAGCGTGAGAAGGGATCGTTGTTACAAAAACTAATGCAATTAACAATCCAAATACTAGACTAATTATTTTCTTCATAAAGCACCTCCCATAATATTCAGATAATAAATACTAAAATATTTTTATTATCTGCAACCTATTATAATATTATTTGGATAAATAGGGTATATTATCTATATGAGATTTAGGAATTATGAAATAGTTAATTTATTTTAAATTATAAAAATGAAGATCGCTATCTTTTTGAAACTATAATCTTCCGGTACATGCCATTTATCATTATTGATGTATCTTGTTCAACTACGATATTTTTGTTATTCTTGGACAATAAATTTTCGAAGCTGCGTCCAATATCGGTTCCTAAAACACGTATAAAGGGTCTTAAAATCCGTTGTGCTATAGAAGTTTTTTTATTTTTTGGAGTAAATTTATCAAATATAATAAGATTCCCTTGAGGTTTTAAAACTCTTATCATTTCTTGAAATGTTTTATGGTCGTCAGGTACGACGGATAGTACTAAACTTGCGACAACATAATCAAAGGCTTCGTTCTCGAATTCTAAATTTTGGGCATCCATTTCTAAAAATCTAATAGTAGAATTTTTGAACTTTTTCTTTGCCTTGTTGAGCATGGCTGAAGAATAATCAATAGCAGTGATCTCTAAGTTAGAATAATTAATTAGCTCTAAATCAGCACCTGTTCCTATGCCAATAAACAAGATTTTTTGATTACTCTTGAATGATATGGATTGAAATATTTCTTTCCGAGCTTTTAAAAATAGACCGGAATTAAAAAATATATCATAAATTGGAGAACCGATTTTATAGATAAATTTATTCCAAGAATTATTCAAAGTTTTCACCTCTATTTTTTACTTATCATTGTAGAAGCTTTGAGTCATTTCGAATAACTGAATAGTATATCTGTTTTCATAATTAAATATGAGGTTGCTGTGAAATGTGAGGGGATACTTGCTTCCTTCATTCCCATATTCTTTGTACTAATTGTAGTTTTTCTCCTGAAAAAACCAACTTGTATATGTCTGGTTTTGATGTGTTTTTCCAAAAGTCAAAACCAAATTCACTATTAAAATAATTCATAATAATGGTCATAACATTTCCATGAGTGCCAATAATAATAGTCTTAGTCTCATGATTCTTTAGTAGACCTTTTATGACAGGTATAGCTCGGTTTTGGACTGCTCTGACTGATTCACCGCCCGATAAGTTAAAATCAATATCTTCATAAGATCTTTTTATTGCCTGTTGTATTTCTTCTTCTGGTAATTTATAAGCGCCTTTTAATTGTCTTTCCCTTAAATCTTCAAATAGCTTTATTTCTAGACTTTTGGTATTGGCAATTCCTTCGATTGTTTGAATTGCTCTTGTATAAGGACTTGAAACTATCAAATCAATCTTTTTATCATTCATTAAAGTCGTTACTATTTTCGCGTCAATTTCACCTTGAGTGGATAGCTTTCTTGTGCGTTCTTGACCGAAAACAAATGGGGATTCTGCGTGTCTTATCATATAGAGGGTGGTATCCATCATTCAATTCCTCCTAGCTTGCTCTTATTTTAAAATCATAACATAGTGAAATTTAATTTGGTATTTTAATGGAAAACAGAATTTAGATGCGGGAATTAAAGGAAGAGGGGATAATGTAGGCGAAAGGGACTTGTGTGAATTTTAACGCACAAGTCCCTAGATTTTCGGAAACAATTTAATACAACTGTTTTCATTCGCTTTTAACATAACTAAATCTGTCAGTGTGATGTTTTGAGGTCTCATCCTTTTAATTTGGTTGGAGTTGACCTTTTCGCCGTGCCAAATCGACCAAATTTCAACTTTATCCTCTTCTGATACGTGTTCGTGTATGTAAGTAAGCAATTGAGTTAAACAATGTTCACTCATATCTCCATGCATTTGATAAACATAAGGTCTCTGAATTTGACTTCCAACATATTGTGGCACTTTGTGGCATTTAATAATTTCTAATTGACCTATTTTAGAGTTATCTTCTACATAGATAACTGTTTCTTTTTCATGAGGCAATCGAAAATAGAATGATGATTTTGGGAAATCTTTTATTTTTTTAAATTCACACAATGGCACTTGTTGAAAGGCATTAGATCTAACTTCTTCTAGTGGATTTTTCGATGCAAGAAATCTGTATAAAGTCATTAGATATATCCCTCGCTTTTTCTACAAAGTTACTGAGGATATGGATTTATAATTACTATTTTAAGGGCGTTGCAAAGCACAGGCCCTAAGAAATTTGATTTGTCATTTGCATTAGAATTTCTTTATCTTCAGGATAATCATGCTCTATATTCTTAATCTCCTCTATGCTTTTCCAAGCGATTTCTTCAATAATGTCATCAGGGTCATGATATTGAATGGAACCACCGATGATTTCGCATAAAAAATATGCAGTTGTTACTTCATAATCTTTTATAAAGGTTTTCTTTGTATGTAGTGGTTTGTTGATGGTCACTTTATAACCCGTTTCCTCCCACACCTCACGAATACATGCTTCTTCAGGCTTTTCATTGTTTTCAATCTCACCAGAAGGAACTCCCCAGCTATTTGTACCTTTACTTCGGACCATTAAAACTTTATGATCATTAATGACAATCGCAGAAGCGCCATTCCAAATTTTATATTGCATAATGAAATCCTTTCCTTTTTTCAAAGATTCTAGCATAGAAGAGCATTATTTGAAGGACTTGTAGTGAATTTTACGCAAAAGTTCTATTATTGCTTATTTTCATTCGTTATTCTACCAAATCCCCAACCAACAAGCATTCCTGCAAATGCACCCACTACACTATACCGAAGGATAGAGACAATATAATCATACACAGGTACGTACTCTGTTGAATAGAAGCCATCAAAATCAAAAGTTATTTTGTAATCCACAAATAAAATAGATAAAGCTAAGGAAATTAAAAATCCATAAATAACCCATTTTCGAATACTTTTTTCCAAATTCTCACCTTCCCAATAATACACCTTACGTTATTCTTGAATTGTTATTTTCTTGACAAATTATAAAATATATCCATATATATTATAACATAGTAGATTTTATAGTTGATAGAAGAGTGGAAAAATCATAATTCAACAAAAATTTAATTGCAACTGAGCCATTCGTGAAGCTATGGGGAATTGAGATTTAGAGGTGAGAGATAAGATGATAAGAAATAAAGCGGCACTCATTAGTTCAATTGTTATTTTAGGTATATGTATGTATTTATACTTCCCATTTCCTAACAATGTAATGTTAGAAGCGCGTTCTACATTCATGTCGTTTCCAATCAGCGATCAAAATGGATATATTGTGCTTGGTATCATTGGCTCCGTTTTGTTTATAATCGCCATGATTCTACTTGGCAAAGGCATAAAAAAATATCACTTTCGAATAATAGTAATAGTGGTAATAGCATATGCATTTTTACCGATGCTTCTCATTACAACGTACCAAGAAACCCTAGCAAGAGGTATTATGGCGATTTCATACGATGGGAACGGTACTTGCAATTTTGAGAGTGTAAGTGAAGACTTATTAGATGGTGAATGTAACTTTGTATTACATAATCGAAGTAATGAACCTGTATCATTTGAATTAGAATTTTTAGATTCATACTTCACGGAAGAAGAGATGCAATGGGAGTCAATTATGAATTTAGCTGGTCCATATCGTATTACAATAGAAGCAAATCGTAAAAAGTCTATTCATTTAAAGGAATTACTCGATTTATCAGAAATTCCGAAACATATTGTAGGAGGAACATCGTCTTATGTTCATTTTAAATTAATTGATGGGGAGAATACACGAACTTTATAGTAGATGTTTATCTTTACCAAATAAAATCGGTTACAGTTTTTGGATATTATTTCTAAGTTAACGCTCTATTGAAATTTTTATCTAAAATGAGAGGTGTAATTTGTTAAGAAAGGATATTTCGATAGTCGATTAATTAAACAAAGGGCGTCTTTAGAAGGGGGAAGTTTGATGTTAAATCGTGTTATTGAGCAATTTGGATTGCGGGTACTATCAGTTAATGAGGTTGAAGATTCTTATAGTTCAACAGTCTATCACACGTGTTGATTAACCAAAATCATCCAGTATTTACTTGGTTCAACCTCCAATAAAAGGCGAGTATTTCTTTGATACCGATGCGCCATTCGATTGGCAGGGTATCGCAAAGAAGCTGGCGTGTAAAACCAGCGAAAGATAAGCGTTTGCAGTTGTTTTTCTTGTGTCCTTCTGTATGCAGAAATTTTAGTAACACATAGGCAATTAACGCTGAAAAAAGTTGGCTAAATACCGCATTTTTAGTCGTCCCAAATAGCACTGGCACATTTAAATTTTGTTTAATCCAGCGAAAGAATGACTCAATCGCCCAGCGTTCCTTGTACATGTCGGCGATTTCTTCGGCCGTTACATCACGGAGATTTGTGACAACGCGTACAATCGCACCTTCGTAATCGATGAACTCGACAACACGGTGGCGTTCCGTTGTTTGCTTTTGAGCAGTACCGAGTGTACAAGTGTAATCACCAACGATATTTGACCCTTCAACGGCTGCTCTTTTTAACGATTTTTTGCGATTTAATTGAATATTATCCTTTAAACGAATGACGAAATCTTGTTTCGTTGTCGCATAACGATCGACTTTATCAATGGAAAAATAAGCACGGTCCGCTACTAAAATAAATCGCTTATCTTCCAGTTCGACACCAATAGGACCATCGTGCTTTAGGCCTGTTGTTTCAACGATTTGAAGGGGCATTCCTGTTTGATTGGTGAAGCTGACATGTAGTTTAATACCTGAACGTTCACCGTGATACAGCGCCCAAGGTAAACGATTTTTTCCGACAGTAATCGTTGTTGAATCAATCACCAGTAGCTCTTTTTTTAGCTTAAGTGAGCGTCTCGCAGCTCGGTTTAATCGGCTGACAATCAGCTCAAAAATACGTTTGACGATGAGATAATTTAGTTCGCCTAAACGTTTTGAAAATGTGGAATAATCCACTGATTTCAAGCCTTGCGCTGGTGCAACATCCGCAGCGTAACGTAAACTTTTCCATTCAAATGTAGCAGCGCCAACCAAGTAGTTTAAAAGCGTTGGTACATCACATTTACGAGCCGTATCTTCAAACTGAAGCTCAGCTAGAATCCCATTGATTTCTTCCTGTGAAATAAAGTTTTGAAGTAGTGTGAAAATCGTGGTATTCTTAGCCATGAGAGATTCCTCCTCGTAAAAGTTTGTGTGGTAACTTACATTTTACATGGAATCTCTTTTTTTTATTAGATTTTAATGGTAAAAACTAGTTAATCAACAGACGTGACAGTCTATAAATGTAATTTGCTTAAAGGTGAAAATGTTTTTTTGAAAATTCCTTATACAAAATTGAAGTGTCAGCGAGAGTTAGAAGCATATGACATTTTAAAAGGACATGTTGCCATTCCCGAAATGTTGGATTATTGGTCTGGAGATGAGGAGTGTCCTGGTGCTTTTTTATTATCTGAATTAAAAGGAAAACCGTTAACATCTGAGGCTTCACCAACAGTAGCTTTTCAAGTAGGGGTGCTTCATGCCTCGATGCATACAATTCAACCGCCTGTTGAACAAGTGTTATTCGGCATACAAAATGAATTCCCCAACTGGTCTAATTTTGTCGAACAACAATTTTATAGTTTTGCTAAGGATGTCAGAGATGTTTTGGATGAACATTTATATAAACAAGCCATTGAAAATTTTGAAAACATAAAAAAACAGCTCCCTTCCCCAGATGGACCAAGCTTTGTACATATGGATTTTCGTCCAGCAAATATAATTGTTGATAATAATAAAGTTTCAGGCATGATAGATTTTGAATCTGTACGATTTGGTTCAACAGAAATCGATTTTACCAAATTGTATCGTGATTTTTTACGCTTCGATTCAGCCTTGTATCAGGCTTATCAAGAAGGCTATAACAGTATCAGACCATTAATTGATTTAGAAGTTGTTTTGCCTTTTTATCGATTTACAGATGCCTTCAATAGTATCGGGTGGTGTAAACGTCGTGGAATTGAAAAAAATGCTTTATTTCTTGAAGAAAATTTATCGACTTTAAAAAATTTCTTAAAATAAAATCAGCGCATTTATGAACTATTTGCTTTTCGAAAGTAATTGATTTATGATCTCAGCTTAGATTATGTAATGTTGTATGTTAGAAATAATGGATAATTTTAAATATACCAATTATATTTTTCAAGAGTGTGGATATTTTAAGAAAACAAATTAATGCACAATTTTCCTTTCTTTAATAATATTTAAAATGGAGAAATGATTGTGAAATATTGTTCTTATAAGAGCAGTTGCTTTTTGGCTAAAGAAGTAGAATAGTTGAAGATATTGACTAAATGAAGGTTAAGTATTAAAAAAAATCCCCGAAAATGGGGAGTGAATACAAAAAATCAAATCATACAACCATTTACTTTTTCTTTATGAAGTTTTGCAAATGTGGTGGAAGTTCAAAGGTTTCCATGTGTTTAAAATCTTTAAGCTTGATTTCACTTGGAGCAATAGAAAACGTTAGTTGGTCTCTTCCTACTGGGTTATGTGCACCCAAAACTGGAGTGACTTCAAGTGTTACTGAAAACATAAAACTTGTTCCTATTCTTTCTAAATTTAAAATTGTTATTTGATAGGGATACACCAAAGGGCTCTCGGTAAGATAATCTGAATAGTAATTAGAAACCGCCTCTTGGATATTGGGTAATAGTAGTAAATAAAACATGTCCATTACTATTTCTTCTTTAGACTCTTTAGCAGGTTGATAATAATCTGATTCAGCATAAGTTGATGTTGTTGATAGTAGAAATAACAGTAAAAAATAAGGAACTATAATAATTTTTTTCATTTTTGCACCTCCTTTTTGATGTTTATTTTGTTCGTAAAAGATTAATTTATATCAACCAAATATTTCATTTTTTCTAATTAAGCGTACGAAGGCTTTACTTCAATAAGGAGTAGAGCCTTTTTCTATTTAAACTAAAATGGAGTTCAGGTATATTTGTTTAATTAACCCTACTTTTATCCAGCGTGCTAATGAATTGTGCAATCCATACAAAAAATAAGTTATTGAAATGTTATATGTTTTCAATGGAATAGATTATGAGAATTGAAAAGACTTGTATATATTGGTATAATGATACAAAATTTTCGCAATTTGCTTAAACTAATATTTGGAATGTTTTGGCGATTGGAGGCGGAAATCATAAAGACGAAATTATTTTTTATAGGTTTAGTTTTATTATGTTATTTTCTCGCTGCTTGCAACATAAATAAACGAGATGGTACTGCAGAGTCTACAATTCGGGGCAGGATAGTACATTGAATAAATCAATAAAAACAATATATTAAAAGAGGGATAATATGAAACACTTTCAAATTGTAAAAGAAGTAATTGATGATTGGGATCCGAAGCAATTTTTACATCATACACCTGACGATGAATATAACCCAGAAATAAGGCTTATTGTAGATCTATTACCAACAGCAACTTCTGTAGAAGCATTAGCTGTTGTGATACATGAGGTTTTTGTAAAAATGTTTTCGGTTGATGAAGTATATTCGATTAATAATTGTTATCCAAGTGCGTTAAAAATTTGGAACAAAATCAATAACAGTTAATTTATAAAAAATGCATTTATAAGCTAACAGGGCAATTTAGGTTAATGAGAAGATAATTTCCCTATAAAGAATATATTATATAAGAATAGAAATACTTCTAGACGAGGTGTTCGATTGAATAAGATAAGAACTGAAACAGAAAGATTAGTTATTCGATTAATAGAAGAGGGAGATTATTCTACTTGGCTTACCCAATATGAAAATCGTTTACCTTCTCAACATAAGTACGATGAAGGTAAATTAGATATGAGCATCTGTACGAAAGAATGGTTTCGTGATTTAGTTACTAAACATCATCAGATGGCTGAGGATGACAAGGTATATGTATTTGGGGTGTTTAGAAAAGTAGATAATGCTCATATTGGCTTTATAGACTTTTCGACAATTATGAGGGAAGAATTTCAATGGGCCAGGTTCGGATATACAATTCATAACCACTTTTGGAGAAAAGGTTATGGTAAAGAGGCTGTAAAAGCTGCCATTAATCTAGCGTTTGAAAAATTAAATTATCATCGAATAGAAGCTCACATAAACCTTGATAATATAGCATCTATAAAGTTAGCAGAAAGTGTTGGAATGGTTTATGAATGCACGAGAAAAGGATTCATATATGAGGACGACAAATGGACTGATCACCTAGTTTACTTTATAAATGCAAAGTAAGCTTATTAAGTAGACAAGAACGATAATGTATCTGGTACCACTCTATTAAGAATTTCTAATTGTATTTTTGGATAAATATTCTTAAGCTAACGGAGCAGATTAGTCAAATAAGGATTCCATTTTTTTAAACGAATTTAATATTAGTTTCAGTGAACCAGGCGCATAGATCTAATAGATCGAGCGTCTTTTTTTGCGCCAGATTGTGTAATTCTACGGACTGTTCTTGAGCGATTAGTTGATAACGCTAATAAAATGAATTTCATATTCATGAAATTATTTCATAATATGTTGTATATTAATCTGATATATATTATATTATTCACAAAAATGAAATTCGGGGTGAAGTGATGAATATTGGAATCGAAATAAAGAAATTGAGGACTGAAAAAGGAATTACTTTGAAAGAGTTAAGTGAAAAAAGCGAACTATCTGTGGGATTTCTATCTCAATTAGAAAGGGGGCTTACTACTATAGCAGTTGATTCACTTGAAAAACTGGCTGATATTCTGGAAGTACATTTAACACATTTTTTTGATTATCCACTTAAAAGGAAAGATATGGTTTTAAGAAGTTATGAACAAGAAATAATGGATTCAGTAGAAGGTGGTTTTATTAAGTATAGTTTAAGTACAGATTTGGAAAATAAACAACTTGTTCCAAGGCTTATAGAAATTCTTCCTCAAAAGAAAGATGAAGAAATATTATCCTATAAGCATGAGGGAGAAGAGTTCATTTATGTTTTAGAGGGTATATTAACAGTTTACATAAATGATACAAGGCATGAAGTATATCCTGGTGACAGTGTTCATATGGACTCAAATATTGCTCATAATTGGGCTAATTATACAAACAAAAAGGTTAAGCTTATAGCTGTTAATACGCCTAATTATATCTACAATAATAGGCTTTATACTACAGATGCTGATTGAATAGAAAGTGATAATAACAATGGATAAATTTGTATTATATCTGATTGGTTCTTTTTTTGTCATCGGA
The DNA here is from genome assembly GCF_044761885.1 of Lysinibacillus sp. NPDC097231. NCBI lineage: Bacteria > Bacillati > Bacillota > Bacilli > Caryophanales > Bacillaceae > Lysinibacillus > Lysinibacillus sp. NPDC097231. The sequence continues at coordinate 33,372 of NZ_JBIWDH010000002.1, forward strand.
GCTATTGATTATATTACCGGAAATCATTTGAAACTGGGTGGGAAATTTGAGGAAGGCATAAAGACCATGGGGGCTTTAGGGCTTGCCATGATAGGAATACTTTCTTTAGCACCAATATTTACGAATTTTTTATCCGCTATGATTATTCCAATCTGTGAAGTTTTTCATCTAGATCCTTCTATCGTTCCTGCAGCATTTTTAGCTGTAGATATGGGGGGCTACCAAGTGGCTAATGAGCTAGCATTGACAAAGGAAATGGGACCATTCTCAGGAATTATCATCGCTTCTACTTTAGGAGCCACAATTAGTTTTTCCATACCTGTTGCATTAGGGATGCTTTCTAAAGAGGATGAAACATATTTTTCTAAAGGTGTGTTAGTTGGAATTATTACTATACCAATAGGATGTCTTGCAGCAGGCTTATGGCAAAAAATGAATATCAATATACTAGTATGGAATCTTGTACCTATATTTGTTTTTGCCATTTTTTTAGGGGTAGGATTATTAAAAGCTCCTCATGTTTTTATCAAAGTTTTTAATGTATTTGGAAAACTTATAATGAGTTTGAGTACTATTGGATTACTTTTACAAGGTATAGATGTGATATTTGGTGTAAGGCTTGTCTCAGGATTAGCACCACTATCTGAATCTACTGTTATAGTAGGCAAGATCGCATTTGTTTTAGGTGGAGCATACCCTATGCTGGCACTTATTAATCGAATTTTTAAAAATAGTTTTAAAGAAATAGGGGAGAAATTTGGCATTAATTCAGCGTCAGTAGCGGGCATTCTAGGAAGTTTGGCTAGTAATCTGTTGGTATTTGGAACATTTAAGGAAATGAATCCTAAAGGAAAAGTGGTATGTACTGCCTTTGGAGTAAGTGGAGCATTTGTATTTGGTGGTCAATTTGGCTTTGTGTCAGGAGTAGCCCCTGAAATGTTAGGAGCATTTATCATATCAAAGCTTACGGCCGGAATAATTAGTATAGTACTAGCTGCATGGCTATATGATCGTGAACATAAAGAATTTAGTCTTAAGGAAAATGGAGGTATTAGTAATGGATATCAGGGATAGGGTCGAAAAGCTAAGACAGCTAATGAAAAAAAATCAAATGGATGCTTATATAGTTCCCAGTTTTGATGCACATCAGAGTGAATATGTAGCGGAACATTGGAAATGTAGACAATGGATATCAGGGTTTACAGGCTCTGCAGGTACTGTAGTTATTACATTGGATGATGCTGGGTTATGGACAGATGGTAGATACTATATTCAGGCTGAAAAGCAGCTTGAGGGCTCAGGAATTAGATTATTTAGAATGATGGATCCAGGGGTACCATTTTATACAGAATGGTTAGCAGATGTTCTTAATGAAGGGAGCATTGTGGGCTTTGATGGAAATGTTTTTTCAATTAATATGGTTAAAAAGATGGAAAAAGATCTAAAGGCAAAGAGAATCGTATTACACATGAATCAAGATTTAATTGGTGATCTGTGGGAAGATAGACCGGAGATTCCTAAAGGACCCATTTTTACTCATGATGTAAAATATGCAGGTAAATCGCGAGGAGAAAAATTAAATGAAGTAAGAGAAGAAATGGAAAATAAAGGAGCTAATTATTATATTTTAACTTCCCTTGATGACATTGCATGGCTATTGAATATAAGAGGAGCCGATGTGCCTAACAATCCTATTGCAATAGCTAATGTAATCGTAGCAGAACATAAATGTTATTTATTTATTGATTCTTGCAAGGTTCCCTCTTTGGTTAAATTTGAACTGGAGGCTGAAGGAATCGAGTTAAAAGCGAATCATGACATACAAACATTCTTAGGGAATCTTTCAAGCGGAGATGCCATTATTTTAGATGCGAATAAAACAAATATCAGATTATACAATGCCATTAACAGTAATTCAAAGAAAATTGAAAGTCCTGACATCACGACTAGTTTAAAAGCTATTAAAAATGAAGTGGAGATAAAAAATTTAAAATGGTGTGAAATAAAAGATGGTTTAGCCATGGTGAAATTTATAAAATGGCTAAAAAACTCTGTAGATAAAGAAGAAATTACAGAGATTACTGCAGAAGAAAGTTTAGAAGATTTCAGAAGGGCACAGGAAGGGTATGTTGGACCTAGCTTTGATACGATAGCAGGCTATAAAGAACATGCGGCGATGATGCATTATAAAGCCAATAAAGAAACGCAATATACTCTTAAAAATGAAGGTCTTTTTTTAATTGATTCTGGCGGACAGTATTATGATGGAACAACCGATATTACACGAACGATTGTTTTAGGAAAACTTACTGATGAACAAAAAAGAGATTTTACTTTGGTGTTAAAAGGATTTATTGCATTAAGCTCAGTAAAATATTTATACGGAGCAACAGGCTCTAACTTAGATGTTTTAGCAAGACAACCAATTTGGCAATATGGTTTGGACTATAAATGTGGGACAGGACATGGAGTAGGCTTTTTCTTAAATGTTCATGAAGGACCGCAAAGCATAAGGAATGATAATAATAATATTATATTAGAGGAAGGTATGATTATAACGAATGAACCAGGAATCTACCTTGAAGGTAAATATGGAATTAGAATTGAAAATATGATGTTAGTAGTTGAAGACGAGAAAACAGAGTTTGGTCGATTTATGAAGTTTGAAGCAATCACGTATTGCCCAATTGATTTAGCTGGTATTAATAAAGAAATGTTAACAGAGAGTGAAAAGCAGTGGTTAAATAATTATCATCAAGAGGTATACACAAAACTAGCTCCTTATTTAAATGAAGAAGAGAGAGTATGGCTAAGGGAAGAAACTAGGGAAATATAAGTAGGGTAACAAATACAATCCCAAGAAGTAAAATTACTATTACGGATGTCTATGATTCCTCTTACTGCAGCTTAGAACATGAAAAAGATTGCCACACACTTAGCCAAGAGGGGTTAAGTAGAGGGCAATCTTTTTTTAGTCAAAAAGGCTATAAAATTCGAGGATTAGATTCCGATAAAATAAAACTGTTAAGCAATAAGCTTTGCAAACCAAGCAATATAGTGTGCTCCTGGTATGAATAATAGTTGAGCAAAGATCGTACCTAAAAGTCTTGAAGCCATCATCATGACAGAGGCGCGCTTTAAGTCTAAATAGCTTCCTCGTTGATTGATAACATCATCTGCAAGAATTGAAATTTTAGGGTCAATGAATAAAATTAAAAGAATCGTTGCCACACCATTGATTAATCCAGAGGCCATTACAGCAGTATTCGATTGTTCGGGTACTAATAAAGTTGCGTATAAAGCTGATAAAACCCCAATCGTATAAATCGCGGTAATGAGGATATTGATGATAAATAATTTAACTGGAATATCTCGTAGACCAATGCCTTTTAAATAGCTAAAGCTTGGCTTACGAATATGTTTTATTCCACGTTTAAAATATTCAAAGGTAAATCCTTTTTTCATTAAAGCTGGAATCGAACCTCTTTCCTCCACCAAATGAATAATGGCTCTCGAGAAAATGGCCACAAATGTTGGCAGTAATAATATCCCGATAAGCGTACCGATTGATGCTGCACCAATTATAATTCGATATTGAGATTCTACAAAAGCAAACGCATTGTCAGCAGGTGCTGTATCTACTAAGCTGCCGGTAAAGGGTTGCTGCATCATATTTGCTAACCTGGAAACCATGACCATTACATTGAAAAGAGATAAAGCTGAAGCTAGTAACCTTACACGTGCTCCAGATAAACGCACGGCATAAGCGAGTGTTTCGATTGCATGAATAATTAAAATAAATAAAGCAATCATGATTAATTTGTTCGTTATTAGATCCACTTACATACCTACTCATAGCTTTCTATTAATTTTACATCTAGACGCTCTAAACGCATAATAGTTCCAAATAGTGCTACTACGGGCATGGGAAGGCATAACAAAAGGGAGTATTTCAAAAATCATTTGAGGCACTCCCTTGTAAGTGATTGCTTATTATCTCTTTAATCGTTGTCACTAAATACTGATTTCGTTCTTGTAAAGATTGATTTTGTATTTGTAGTGATTTGATTTCACTTGTCTTTAATTCAACGGCATTACTAGCATAGTAAAGGGGTAATTGGTAAGGATCTGGAAGTAATGTCGGACCATATTATAACCTAAACTAAGTTTCCCAAATGTTTAAGAAAGTTTGAGCTTCTAAATTCAATGCTTTCAACACCTTATCATCTGTTTGTTGATCTGCGTGTAATTTACCTGACTTGATGTTCAAAACACCAAAGACCGTATTAGGTGGATAGGGGGATTTATAAGTTGCTGCCAACATTAAATTCAGAATGGGTTTTATATTGCGTGCGGTCAGTTTAACAGTATCACCTTTAAAAAATAGTTTAATTAAATGGGGGGTGCCATTGATCACGAGCCCTAATTCTGGGGTTCCACGAACAACTAAACCATTGTCTGAAGTCCAAAAGGCTTTGGGGGGATCAAACCATTCTATGTCTTTATTCCGCACAAATTTTTTATAGGCCTTGATGGTGTCCTTATATGAATTGATTTTTCTTTCATGAATTTCATCTAATAATGAATCTAGCGTATCGAGTGATTTATTTTGTTCATAACAAAGCTTAATTCTCTCTCTAAGCTGTTTCCAGTGATCCCTAGCAGGATGATAGTCACCCTGATGTTTAATTTCAGTAACTTTGTTCATTTTAGAAATCATGGTTTGCTTAACGGTAAAGTCAATAAATTGTGTCAATCCAATTGACGGTTTTGTTGAAATCGTCATTAATTACATCACCTTCCAATACATAATTCTTAAACTTTATATCATCCAAAAGTGATTTTTGGCGTGGGGAACGACTGCATTGATGAATAGTACCAATACCTACTATCTAAGTGTAGGGGTTGAGTATTATTTGGTTGGGATTAAAAGCAGTTAGCTGTAGTAAATACATATGATAGTAGGACCAATGATTATGATGTTATGGATTCATTAATAAAATAAAGAGATGATTCTAAGAAGCAGTACAAAATAACAAGGGTTTATAGAATTTCCGTCGAATATCTTAAAGAACATCAGGGAATGTTTGGGAATTTATGATTTTGTTTCGATATACATATCTGCCTAAAATCGAGATGATAGAAAAAAATACTCTTGATTTTGAAAAGGATTTTAAGGATTGAGGTGGTCTAATTTGAAGTTTTCATATGTGGATATTAGAAGTGGTAGTGCAACATGTGTATTTGAAATTAATAAGCAAAAGTTTGAGTTTTATCCTACTTTCCATTCGGATGCTCTTGGAGATTTTGTTTCATATTTAGCATCAATACATCCGTTATGTAAATTAAGTTGGAAAGAAGGTGCTTTTCATAAAATAAACGGAGGTATTAGATGGCATACTGGTCCCGTGTTATTATGTTGGGAATTCAAGCGTGATTTTGATGACCTAGAAATTAGTATTACAGAAATTCAAAATCCGATTGTAGATAGAAAAAAGAATAGTAATCTACCTAGAACAGTTTTAAAAACGAAATGTAACTTTAATGAGTTTGTGTTATGTATAGTAAAAGAGTTAGACCGAGTTATTAAACAACGGGGAGTATTGGGGTATCGCCAAGAGTGGCAAGGATACACATTCCCAATCGACGGATTTTTAGCGCTAAAGTATGCTTGTCTTTATAAAAAACCCTTCGAGATTACAAAAAAACAAAGTGGTACATCCCTTGAAGAAGAGCTTAATTTATTAATTAAAAATATTGATTAAGTGTGGCTTTGAAATAAAGTTACGATGTTTATAAAAAAGATACGAAGTTTAAATAAAGTTGCGACGTTTATAATTTTGCAAAGAGTGTTTATTGCACATCGGGAATTCGTTAGAATTGGGATTTTAGCCTAAAAACACAAAAGCCCCGAATAGGTTCACTTTTTCTAAAAGTGTCTACTATTCGGGGTTCAGTTCAATGTAGTTGATGCCCCTTATAATTTTCTTAACTTACTTCAATAATCATCAAATGAAATGAGATTGACATGATTACTTTGATTTTAAAATGTAGTTTACTTAGTTGGTGTGTGCGATGGCGCTGATTTCAATCAGTTGCTCTGGGAATGCCAAGTAAGTCACGCCGATGAGGCTGCCGGCCGGTCGATGTTGTCCTAGGTATTCCTTGAACAGTTGGAGGACTGGTTCGGAATGTTCTTGCGCATTTGTTAAATAGATCTCCATATAAGCTAGGTTGGACTTCGTGACACCAAGTCCCTCCAGTACTCGATCGAGATTTTCAAGCGTCTGTCGGGTCTGTGCTTCGATATTGCCCTCGCCAATGAACGCACCCTTCATATCGTGGGAAAATTGCCCTGAAATGTAGATAGTGCCGTTGACGCTGTAACCTTGGGTAATACCGTGATCCCAAAGACCGTGATCGTAGGTTTTAACATTTGTCATTATTTTTCTCTCCTTTACTTCAATGTAATGTCAGTATAAAATGAACGCAAACAAAAAAATAGTACGCACTTTTTTGATAGCTACTACCGGAAAGGATAGTGTAAATATGAGTATGGCGGACTATAATGAAAAGGGTAATGTTCAAGAGACACCTTTTGGCTATACAATATCAGTGATTGGTGGTAAATGGAAAATGCTTATTATTTACCTTCTGGCAGAAAACCAACCAGTTCGATTTAATGATTTGAAAAGAAAAATAGGAGCTATTACTTTTAAAACATTGAGTTCACAGCTTAAAGAATTGGAAGCAGATGGGATTGTTAGACGCAAAGAGTATCCTCAAATTCCCCCTAAAGTTGAGTACAGTCTCACACATAAGGCAGAAACTCTATTACCTGTTTTGGAACAGTTATGTGAGTGGGGAGAAAAAAACAGCAATAATTAAGCTCCTTCTGTATAGCCGATTTTAATAGCATCATCCATTCCAAAAACGTGAAAGCTTTTTTACGAGAGCAATTAGAAAACTGTGGATTTAATTCTTTGTTCATGCCGGAGACGTTTGTGGAATAAAGAGATTTAAAACAATCAATCTTTTTTATAAAAACAGTTATTAAAAATAAAAGAAAGCTGTCATTTTGTTCAATCTTTATTCAAAACGACAGCTTTTTATATACAGTAAAATCAAGGATTTTGAGTAATTTATAATTGAACTTTATTCTAAACCAACATTAAGAATTACATATATTAAGCATATTTAATAATTTCGGCGTTTGGAGAATATCCAAGCGTTTTTTGCGTGCTAAGAAGAAAAAATAGGTTTTTGTGGATAAATACTACCTTTTAATCTAAAATTAGCTATATAAAAACAAAGGAAATAAGGGGGGGAAAAGTAATGAGTCAAGTTTGTGTTATCAGCATCTATGTACCTGATATTAAAGAAGCGATTCATTTTTACACAACTGTTTTAGGATTTGAGGTAAACAAACAGTACGGCCCCACAATCGTAACACTTGTTCACGGAGATTTACCGATAGTTTTAGAGGAAACGGAAAATGCGAAAGCTAGTCAAGATAATGATTCTATGGGTGTTGTTCTTGCATTAAAAACAGAGGACATTTATCAAACGCTTAAAAAGTTAAGAGAGCATAATGTTCATTTCGTTTTAGATGAACCTATGGATTGCCCTCCAGGAAAAGTGATTAGTTTTAAAGATCCTTTTGGGAATGTCTTAGAGTATTTACAATTTATTTAATGTAAAGTAGGAGCCACATTTCTTATGAAGTTGTGGCTTTTTATTATGAGAGATGGAATGAATAAACAAGAGGTGTTTGGATTGAGTAAAGAATATTTTGAAGTCCCAATAAGATGTATAGGAGTTGCAACAGTTTTATTAAAAAAGATAGATCATCAATATAAAGTTTTACTCCTTAAAAGAGCTACTACTGTACTACGGGATGTATGGTGTTACATTGGAGGCGCAATTGAAAAAGGTGAAAGTGCTTGGGAAGCTGCTTTAAGAGAAATAAAAGAGGAAACCGGGATAACCAAGGTTGCATTATATACATCAAATCAATTTGATCAACTATACTCACCGAAAGAAAATTATATATATGTTGCACCTGTTTTTGTTGGAATTGTGGAAGATCAACAACAAGTTAAATTAAATGATGAACACAGTGACTATCAGTGGCTATCATTTGAGGAGGCAATAGAGATGGTTTCATTACCTGGAAATGATGAAGTTCTTATGTCTATCGAAAAACATTTTGTCATAAGAAAACCGCCAGAGTTTTTACGAGTTGGAAAGTAAAGTTTTTCATAATAAGGAGGCCATTAATGGAGGTTTGGGATGTTTTCGATCAAGATCGAAATAAAACAAATAAGAGGCATGTACGTGGTGCAAAGTTAGCAGATAATGAATATCATATAGTTGTTCACGTTTGGATAAGGAATCATAAGGGGGAGATCCTTATAACGAAAAGACATGAGCTTAAAGCTTACCCAAATTTATGGGAATGCCCAGGTGGTTCGATATTAGCGGGTGAAAGTAGTCTTGATGGTGCGCTACGAGAAGTGCAAGAAGAGATTGGGATAAAATTACTTAGCTCTAACGGCAAGATTATAAAGAGTGAGCGTAGGGATGCGTACAATGATTTTTACGATGTATGGCTTTTTGACCAAAGTTTTGAACTGACAGAAACTGTTCTACAAGAAGATGAAGTGAGCGACATTAAGTGGGTAACGAAATTGGAGCTTGAAAATATGTATCATGCAAATTGTATTGTGCCAACGCTAGACTATTTTAAAGTATTATTCTAAAAAAGGTAAATGTATAGTGAGAAAGCTCCTTTATCTTATTTAAATACTCCCTGTAGTTAAATATTTATGTATAATAATATAAATAAAAATCATCGGAGTGTTTATTGTGTTAACAAATATTATATTATTTTCCATCACAAGTTTTCTATTAATAATAGTACCAGGACCAGATACAGCAATTATTACAAGGAATACAATTGTTCATAAAAAAGGTGGTGGATTTCGTACCTTAATTGGAACACTGTTTGCTATATCCGTACATACTATTGCAGCTATTGTCGGATTGTCCACAATTATTCTGCAATCAGCATTTATCTTTACAATTTTTAAATATGTAGGGGCAGCCTATCTTATATATTTAGGCATAAAATCTCTTTATTCCATAAAGAAACATAATAATTCATTAAAACACGAAATCGTAGAATTACAAGACAGCGCGCAAAACAACGAAAAATCTCTAATGTTACAAGGTTTCTTGGCAAATATTTCAAATCCTAAAGTAGCCATCTTTTTCTTGACATTCTTTCCACAATTCGTAAATCCCCAAACTGATACAACTATAAGCTTTTTGATTCTTGGGGTAGTTTACTTATTTATTAAGTTTGCTTGGTTTGCTCTTTTTATCTATATTATTGATTCCGTAAGGCTCTGGATGAAAAAAGGGGCTGTTAAAAAAGCAATGGACGGATTGACAGGAGTAGTATTCATTGTATTTGGTCTCCGTTTAGCATTAGAACATAGATGATAAAAAGAAGCCTAAAGAAAGTCAAGTAACACAAGTCATAAAAAGGAGGCAAACAAAGTATCTATTTGTTAGCCCTTTTTTTATGCTGCCATGAAATTGAATAAAAACTTTAAAGGTTATTAGTATAGATTAAAGTTCTTAATAAATACCACAAGCCCACACCCGCAATAACCAAAAGAATGAATAGAACAATCGATAAGGCGAAGTTTGACCCTGTACCTGCACCGTAATATGCCATACTTTTTCCTCCTTTCACTGAAACTGAAACAATTCTCGAGCGCTGAACAAAATCCACCACAGCCTTTATCGATAGAATATCCATTCAGAAAGGATAGGGTGATGGCATTTATCTCAGAAAAATAAACGCTATTTCTCTAAAGTAAATAAACAAGCCATGAAAGAACTACTAAACTCCTTTGTTTAGCAATATGTTGATCGTTCAATAAATAAGCGCATGATTAAATCAACTACTTTTTAAAACATGCGCTTATTTATTGTGTGTCGTTTTCTGATTGTGAGCAAAGCTGTAGAATTATTTATACTATATTAATTCCTGCACTTACGGTACCTAGAATAGAGAAGTTAAGTGCAGGAGGATTTATGGATGATGAAATATAAACGACCATTACTAAACGGTCCCCAGCTACTACTGGTAAAGGCTCGATATTTGCTGTTCCGAAAGTAAGCGTTGCAGATGGACCAGTAATTGGTGGAGCTAAATCAACACGTGCATTCGTTGGAGTAAAGATATTAGTTCCTGCTTCAGCACGAAAAATTTGAGCCGTGATTATCTGAGTGCCACCTCGATTAGGATTAAAAAATGCATCAAATGTCGCAGAAATAGACGTAATATTACCATTGCGAGGAACTGAAAAGGCTTCGCTTAAAGTGCTAGTTAGGTTAATTGTATTGTCATCTAAAATAGACACACCATTTACTGCAGTACCGAAACCTATGAGACTAGCAACCCTTGTAGTGCCACTTGCAATAGCAACTATAGATGTTGTAATGCCAGATGCAAAGGGAATGATGGAACCGCTGTCATTTTCTGCGCCGTTCTCAATTTCTAAATTTATGCAGTTTATATCAATTGCTACAAATGGTCCGAAATTTTCACATTCTTTTCTAGTTGGAAAATTACTTTGACAACTACATTTACTCATACACAATTTCACCTCCTTATTTCTTTATACTATGTTGGAAAAAGTAAAAAAGTCAGGGCCAATAACCTTATGTTTGGGTAATAACCCTGAAAAATAAAAAATACAGAGGAATTAAGAAGTTTCTGTAATGAATAACATAAATTGAGTGTATTTGGGTACACCACACTATCAAATTTAAGTTTAGAAAAATAAAAGGACTTGCATAACTAACATACAAGCCCTGGATTGCTATTTTGTTGTTGATTGTTGTTTTCATTCAATTTGTAATACCATTTTTCTGCTTGCTGTTGTCATATCCAATTGTTCATAAAAATCGATTGCTTTTGCATTAAATTCCCATACATTTAACTCAATGGATGGAGCTTCTCTTTCCTTTGCCCAAGCAACACAAGCTTCGAATAATAACTTGCCAATGCCTTTTCTTTGGTGAGCGTTTTTCACACCAAAATCATGGATATAGGCGAATTTTCTTTGAACAAGTGAATGGAAAGGTGGGGCAGCTTCAATACTTATGACCGCAAAGCCGACTACCATATCATCTTCTTTTGCAATGAGAATCTCACTAGTATCACTTTCAATGAGTTCTTTGTAGTAGGATATGGGCATGACCGCTTCAACGCTTTTAAAAATAGACGGTTCTGCTTCGACATGCTCTTCATGTCCTTCTTTAACAATGTCATTCACGTCCCGATAATTTTCTTCCGTTGCTACCAAAATAGTAATTGCCATATTCAGCCTCCTACCATAATTCATTTACATAAATGATAACATAATTGGTGGGAGAAAAATGGTGAATAACGGATGACCAGGGCTCATTAACGAGCACCTGGTTGTTTTGTGTTTTTACTTACCTTCTAAAACAGGTGATATTTCTTCTGCTGAATCGTTAGTATAAGATTTACGATTGATTACATATAGAAGTATCACTAAAATACTCGTAACAGCAATCCAGCATAATGTCATGGCTGCAGCATTCCAAAGTTCGCCACTAAAGAATAGAATTTCTTTTAAACCTTCAAACATGAAGCGGAAGGGTAACCATGGATAGATCCAATCAACGTAAAAAGTAGGTAACATTTCTGGTGCGATTTGCAGAAGTGGTAAGCCAAAGAACATTAACAAAATGAAAATTGGTAGACCTGCAAATTGAATCCAGGTAGTGACAGCTAATATTAATAAAATAAATGTTGCACATGTAAGAGATAAGAATAAGGCAACATGACTGAAATGAGCAAACTCATAATCAAGCATCCAAGTTGAATACCAAGTTAATAAATATCCTCCAAATAAACCAAGCATAATGGCAACTAAAGCTTGGAACCCTCGGAATTTTAGTTGCTCAGCTACAGAATTGAACTTGCGATGCCTTCCAGCAAACCATAAAAGGAGTGCGCTAATTAAACTGCTAATCCAGATGGGCTGGAAGAATGAAAGAGGTGCATTGCCTAATTTACCGGTTTCATGGACATTGACGATTTCACTTTGAATAGGTGTTAAATAAGTGCGTACTTGATCGACATTTAATGGAATATTATTTTTTTCAACAACAGCTAACAGTTGATTACTTACATTGTCGTTCATTTTTCCAATCATGGTGGACAAAGCTTGTGTCACCATAGTTGCAACATTTGTATTTTTCCCTTGGTTAATATAAATTTTTAGCACTGCTGATGTAGGTGTCGGTGTTTGAAATGAAGCGTATTTTTCAGAAAAATCTTTAGGGATATAAAGTGCCCCGTATAATTCTTGATTGGCTAACATTTCATTCATGTCTTGTTCGTTTTTAATAATGACCCATTTAAAGGGGTTTTCTTTTGCAGATTGTGAATTTTTTTGAATCATCTCGACAAAAGTTTGGCCCATTTGCCCTTCATCCTCTAGAACAAGGCCGATTGGTAGATTTTTGGGGGATGAATGAGTCGCAGGAATTTGGGTTGCTACAAAAATGAATGATATGAACAGTACCGCTAAAAAAGCTATACCAAAAAATTTATTTTCTTTCATAAACATTCTCCTTTCAGATAATATACAACGTGTTGATTATTTCTCAGCTTGATTATATACTCTAAAAAAACCACTTCCTATCATCAATAGTGGCAGAAGTGTTCAATACTCAACATATTCAAAATTATGTTCATTAAAAGGAGTGGAATAAAAGAGATGTCCAAAACGGATCGACGAATTATCCGAACGAAAAGTGAAATTAAACAAGCATTTTTCTCTTTGCTTTCCGAAAAGAACTTTGAGGCGATTACTGTTCGAGATATTACGGAACGTGCAAATATAAATCGTGGCACTTTTTATCTACACTACGTGGATAAATACAATTTATTAGAACAGTACGAGAACGAAATGTTAGAAAAATTCAATGTCATTTTTGATGAAGCTAACAAATTAGAATTGAATGCCCATCAGTTTAAAAATGAACGATTACCTATCATGATCCAAATTTTACAGGTGTTTTATGAAGAAGCTGATTTCCTAAGATTAATATTAGGGCCAAATGGCGATCCATTTTTCCAAGAAAAAATAAGACAGTTCTTCGTAAAATATTTCAAGAATTATCTATTGAATCACATAAATGAAAGTCAGTTGAAAATCCCAATAGAATTGATAATTGCCTTTAATTCAAATGCTCTTTTAGGCGTTATTACATACTGGTTACAACATGATATGCAACAATCACCAGAAGAGATTGCGAACATGTTGGTGGAAATAATATTAAAGGGACCTTTTGAAGCAAGTGGACTTCGGTCAATCTTCGAAAATAAAGAGCGTTGGACCTAGGTGTAAAATACACCTCCTAATTTTGGTCATGATAGAAACGAATATGTAGGGCTGTTTTTGAATTTTATTGATATATATAGTCCAGAGATATTATTGGGAGTAATGTTACAGTTTTATGGGGGTTAAGAGCTGGTAAAGTGGTTACTTTAAAAATTAAAAATATACTATTCAGAGAAACATTATTTATTACTAAAATCGACTAAATGGAGGTGTATTGTCATGAAAAAAATATATGTTTTATTCTTTATTTTGATAATTTATGGATGTGATGTTCCTAATAAATCACATGATATTAAAATGGATCCCGATATATTTCCTTACCCAAAGCTACTAGAAGATATAACTGACAAACAAGGTGAAATAGAGAATAAAGAGCGATTTGAAAAGTTTTATAATAATGTTCAGCAAAATAAAACAGATAATATAAGATTAGTTAGATATACACCTGAAGGTAATCTGGTGTTTTATTATCTGGAATACCAAAATGAAATGATCTATTTAACAATTGATACTAAAAGCAATATCAATGAGCAAAAAAGTCTTATTCAAACAACCTGTATTTCACTTAAAAAAGTACAAACGAACATTAGTGAAAAATACTTACTCGAAGGCTGTGATAAGACTATTGACAACAATATTTTAATTATTAAGAAATAGCTGGTCTTTTATTTGAAACTATTCACTGTAAAAATATCCGATTTTAACCATATATAACTCAGTCTATTTTTTTGCTAAAACCTACCATACTTACTTTAAAAATTACCATCGCCTTTTGCGAATTATATCAAACACAAGAGATATTACCATCTAAAATTTTAGGTTAACTCATATAACGTGTCTGAATGCTTTGGAGATTTGGGAGTGGAATGAAAATCGCACAACCTGACTCATTTAAAATAATGAATAAGCTTATTAACATAGTTGAGATTGATGCACGCATCGGTGTGCTAATATGGTTGGAAAGAAACGGATTTTGCTTGATACATTTTGTCACGATATTCATAAACAATGACAACTTCGCCAATAAAACTGGCAGGGGATACTTGTGCACTAACTCGCGCTATTAGTTGCTTATCTTTTACTTCGTATCGAATAATTTCTCCAAAGGCTATATCATCAAATAAGTTTGTACGTTGGATGTTTAAAGGGGGAATATCAATGTGAAATACTTTGCCGTACAAGCTGATTTCGGCTTTCTCGGTCGTTAGCTTAGTTTTTATGTTTTTATAGATGATCGCCATAGGGTTATCGACAAGTATGTTCATCAAACCATTCTTATTTCTAAAAACATGAACCTCTTCATCTAAAACCCCAGTACCATAACCCTTCGTCAAGATAACGATTAACTCTTTCTTTCCATCTTTGTTAATGTCCTCATAATATATTTGTGGGGCATAGGTGGGGTTCGTATCATTCACCCAAAAAGGTCTGTAGAAAGTGGCTCCTTTGAAATCAATTTTAAAATCTCTATAAAGGCTACCTATTTTCTTAGCAGACAAGGTTATATCTTCCTTGCTCAATGTTGAAACAATTTCATATTCTTCATTTTTGGCTTCTGCAATGTTCAGAGCAACCACAAGATAAATAATGAGCAGTACAATAATGTATCTTTTCAAAAGCAACACCTCATCTTAGTGTTCCTTCATTTAATCTTATATATGTACTTAATAGGAAGAAAAAATGAAAAGGGTCACTCGGAGGAAAGTAACCCTTAGTATTTTTGTATATGAAAGGCTAAGTTAGTATCACCCTTCTATTATTATGAGCAACGGGTATTTTACGGGATACTATTGTGATTTTTAGTACAAGAAGGCAGTGCCGACAATTATCAAAAGAATGAATAGAACAACAATTAAGGCGAAGTTTGAACCGTTACCATAACCTGAGTATGACATAATTATTTCCCTCCCTTCTACAAACTATTGTATGTATAGTTGGTGCAAGGAAAAGTGGTATTTAACTAATCATTTCATTAGCTTAAAAAATAAATAATCATGCTGTGTACTTTGAGATATATCGTAAGGGATATCATATGGATTTATAACTTAGACACTTATGACGAGAGAAAAGTTTAGCTAATTTTACTATTAAGTAAAACTAGATTTCTTAAAATGCAGAAGGCACATAAAAAGGGCCACTTTCGTAAAAGTGACCCTAATGAGGAGGTGAAAGGCTAATTTAGCTATACATAATTATTTATTATACTGTGATAGTTGCAACAGAATTTTTGAAGATTAATACATGAAAGTAGCGCCGACAATAATTAAAAGAATGAATAGCACGACAATTAGAACGAATGCTGAGCCATTATTGCCACCACTATAGCCACCGTAGCAGCAACTGTTAAAATTGCCTAAATTTCCGCCGTAGTATCCCATAAAACATTCCTCCTTTCATCCTTATAATATGTAAAGGTGTAGAAAATGAAGGGGGTATTCATCCAATTAGAAGTGCTTTAGTAGTAGAAGTTAAACGAATTCAGTTGAGTATATGGAGGAAAAAGACATTAAAAGAGCCACTTGTATGAAAGTGACCCTCAGTAACAAGTCAAGGCGTTGCAAGCTATATTTAGCTTACTATACTAATATGACGAGTAAGCTTCTTATGTATAGTGATTTGTCTAAAAGAAAAAACAAATGTAAAAATAAGCAAATGCCCTAAAGAAGTCATTTTCATCAATTGCTGCATTACTAGGGAAATGAACATTAGGAATGGCTACTTTAACAAAGTAAATATTTTGGTTAAGCATCAACTTTCCATGGAACACTATAAATAGGAATCGAGCAATACGCATGATAAAAACAAAAGTGCTACCATGGAAATCAAAAGACTCCGTTGATAGCACCGAGAAAAATAATTTAGTGAAAATATTTTTCTACGCGTTGAAGTACTTCGTCAGCAGAAAGACCATTCGCATCAATGACAGGTCCTGCTAAAACAGGATCACTAATACCCATGACATCCCTGTCTTGCCCAGTGATTACGCAGGCATCACACTTTTTTGCATCTTCTTCGTTTCGAAGCTGAATAACTTCATATCCTTTTGCTTTTAAAGCATCTTCTACGTTTGATAATGATTGCTCAACACCGATTATTCTAGACATTATTCTTCCACCTCCTATATGTAATGTGTCATATAGGATTGCTTATTATTCACAGAATTCACTTTTTTGTTCTTAAGCAATGGATTATGAACAATCATGTTACTATCAGAGCAGCTTATTGATGTGAGACAGTAACGCTGGTAACGAAAATTTAATATTTATAATTTAAATGAGGGATTTCCGTTCAGGCTACTCGCTTTGTTGCTGCCGCTCCGCTTTCGCACAGACAAAGCCCTTTTGCTATAAAACAACACGATACATGCTATGTTAATTAGTTGATTGGAGTGGAGACTGGGCGACACCATGAAGTTAAAGGATTCACACACAGTTTTGTGTATGAATCCTTTTTCGCTCTTTGGCAGGTGGATATCGATAAAATTCAAAAGTTGTGTGATAAAACGTGAAAGTTAATCGATAAAGTTCAAAAATTGGGCGATAAAACAGAAAAGTGCTCCGATAAAACTCAATAGTTGGATGACATTTAGTCTATGAATAAATTCTAGATTAAATACCTAATAATTGCTTTTTCTTAGCTTCAAATTCATCTTTGGTTAAGATACCCGCATCTAAAAGCTCCTTCATTTTCAAAATTTCATCAGCTGTACTTAATGTTGCAGCTTGGGCAAGGGATGTACGAGCATGTCGTTTCGTTTCGATTAATGCTATTAACGCTTTAGCTTGTTGTAGCTCTCTTTTTACAAACGTGATGGAGTTTTCATCTTTGACGGCTGCCAATGTTCCGCCCTTTGTTTCACTTGACCCAGAATAGGCAAACTGGATATACCCAGTAGTCAGCCCAGGTTTTTTAAATTGGATAGCTGTGATTGAGTTAATGGGAATGGATTTTTCTCCTTTTGTACCACCTTTGTTAATAAAGTTTGAGAACCCTCTTGGTTGGATTTTTATCGTATAGTCATCCACAGTTACAGTAAATTTTCCATTTGATCTAAACTCAAAAACTTGTGGCATTCCATTTCCTCCCTTAAATAAAATCTTTCATGAAAACGTTGATCACCATAAAGTAGGGGTTGATTTCCGTTCCAAATGGGCACTTCCCTGGAAAGCCATTCTACACTTCATTCAACTTTGTGTGCAGTGGTGATGAACCTATTTAAAAAGAGACTTATCGGATTATAAAGGATTTGCATTAGTAAAATGGTCTAGCCCTTTGTTCTTTTTGTTCTTTATTTATGAATATGTTTAAATCCAAGCGAAAATTTCATAGGATGCAGGATTTTTCAAATATATGTTCGTCAAAATCAACGATTTCATTGCATTCAGGTTAGGATTAGATTTAAAAGTAACGCTAACCGTGTTAGGATATTATTGCGGAGGAGGTGTTATTTGCCAAAGGGGGCTTGTGTTCATAACAGAAAACACAAACTTTTGACAATTATGTTTCATGAAAAAGAAAAAAATTGTGCTCATTATTAGCTTGTTTATAGTATTTTTAACAGGCTCACGAATTCTATGGTTTCAGTTATTTAGTAATACACATCAACCACATGTTGTAAAAGGAGAATTAGATTTACGAAAGTGGAATTTTAATGACGGTCATTTAGTGACGCTTGATGGAGAGTGGGAATTTTATCCTTATACTTGGTTGATGGATAAAGAAAGGTCTTTAGAAGCCTCTAAGGATAATCCTACATACATACAGGTTCCAGATGGATGGGGCTCTTCTTTGCAAGAGGGCGAATTTACACCTTATGGTTACGGTTCTTATCGCCTAAGAATTCTCGTCAATCCAAAAGACAATATTACCTACAGTATACGAGTTGCCAGTGTTCGAAGCGCCTCAGAAATATATGCGAATGGTCGACTGTTGGCTAAATCAGGTGAGATTGGGGAGAATGGGGAACATACAGTGGCCTATAATATTCCTTATACAGCTTCCTTTGAAGCTAACAGTCAAAACGAAATCGACATCATTGTTCAGGCTGCTAATTTTAAGGACCCTCGTAACGGTGGAATTGTTCGCTCCATTAAATTAGGAAAGGAAGATGTACTAGCCCGAGAAACGCAATTTTCAATAACGATGCAGCAAATGGTGGCTGTGGTTTCTCTAATTCATGCTATCTATGCTTTTGTCTTATATTTGGTTGGAAATAGAGATAAACGATTACTTTACTTTTCTCTATTAGCATTTAGCACCATGAGCTTTTATCTTTTAGGAAGTGATGAGAAATTATTATCTTATTGGTTTCCTATCAATTATGAATGGGGATTTAGATTAGTTCACCTTTCGATGATTGGCATAGGCTACTCACTGTTCCAATGTATCAAACAATGGCTGCCAAAAAGTTTACTTAAGATAACGCCTTGGCTCATGATTCTGTTTGCAATAGCAGCACTGTTGTCAATAGTACTGCCTGCTCACAACGTTATTATCATTCAACCTATTTATTCTACTCTTATAGGAATTCCAATGTTTATCGCAGTGATAACGATGATTCACAAATCCATTAAAGACATTAATAATAATATTTTATTACTGTTAGCAATGTTTGCGTTTACCAATAATATTGCTTGGTATGGAATTTCTCTCATTACTGGAATAAAGGTTATTCATTATCCTTTTGATTTAATCATTACGATGGCTTGTTTAGCTATTTTATGGTTTAAGGATTATGCTAAAGTTTATTCGGAAACCAAAGAACTTGCTATGAAGCTACAAAAGACTGATAAGTTAAAGGATGAATTCCTTGCAAATACTTCGCATGAGTTACGAAATCCACTGCATGGAATCTTAAACATTTCTAAAGCTGTTTTGGATAGAGAAGAGAGCTCGCTTAGTGAAAAAAGTGTTAAGGATTTAGAAACAGTACTTTCTGTTGGTCGTCGTATGTCACTCATGTTAAATGATTTACTCGATGTTATGAGCTTAAAAGAAAATACGCCCAAGCTACAGCTTAGAACTTTTTCGATTCATACGATTGTATCAGGTGTTTTAGATATGCTTTATGTGATGCAGGAAGGAAAATCAATTCAGCTCATTAATCAAATCCCTGAAGATTTTCCCAAAGTAATGGCTGATGAAAATAGGGTTATCCAGATTGTTTTCAATTTACTTCATAATGCCGTTAAATTCACAAACGAAGGTGAAGTGACAATATCAGGTCATGTGAAAAATGATAGGTTGGAAATTGTCGTCGCGGATACTGGTATTGGTATCGATGAAGAAACACTTCAGCATATATTTGAACCTTATGAGCAAGGCACCTTGAGTAAGACAATGATAGAAGGGGGCTTTGGACTAGGACTCAGTATTAGTAAACAATTAGTTGAACTTCACGGTGGGACTTTACAGGCAAAATCAGTTTTGGGTAAAGGTTCAGAATTTACGTTCACTTTACCGATATCTGCTATCACTGATGAAGAGGATACAGCAAAAGATGAGCAACTGCCAGAATGCCCTAAGGAAGAGGGTACAGTAGTGAATTCGCCCAATCCGTTCGACGATACAAAAAAACATCCTGTTATTAAAACAAACCGACCAAGAGTATTAGTTGTCGATGATGATCCAGTTAACTTAAGAGTCATCGAAACAATACTTACTACAGAAAAATACGACTTAGTAACGGTTACAAGCGGTAGTAAGGCTCTAGAAATTTTACTAACTCAAAAGTGGGATTTGGTTATTTCAGACGTTATGATGCCAAATATGTCAGGATACGAATTGGTCCGTACGATTCGACAGCAATTTTCTATAGCTGAACTTCCGGTTTTACTGCTTACAGCACGGAGTCAGCCTCAAGATATTGAGAATGGATTTTTATCTGGTGCTAATGATTATGTAACAAAACCTGTGGATGCATTGGTGTTACGATCAAGGGTGAAGGCATTAACTGATGTTAAACAATCTGTACAAGAACGACTTCGAATGGAAGCGGCTTGGCTTCAGGCACAAATACATCCTCATTTCCTATTCAATACACTCAATGCCATTATCACTTTAAGTGAAATTGATCTTGAGCGTTCTAACAAGCTAATCGAAGCACTCAGTGATTTTTTAAGGGGATCGTTTAAGTTTCAAAATATTGATGAGCTTATTCCGCTAGAGGAAGAGTTAAATCTTGTACAATCTTATTTATATATTCAACAGGAACGTTTTGGGGAGCGGGTACAAGTTACGTGGGAATTGGAAGTATCTACGGAGATAATGATTCCATCCCTCTCCATCCAACCATTGATTGAAAATTCGTTGAAACACGGTATATTGAAACGTGTAAGCGGAGGAAATCTGCATATCCGCATTTTAGATTACGACACGTACATTGAAATCACTGTAGCAGATGATGGTATGGGAATGGATGAAGAAACGATGGAAGGTTTACTTCAAAGAAAAGCGAAAAGTCTAACTGGCATTGGGTTGCTAAATACAGACCTTCGATTAAAGCAATACTACGGTGAGGGACTTCGAATTGAAAGTAAACTAAATCAAGGGACATCCATATCGTTTATTGTTTTTAAAGAGGAACAATAATCAAAAGAGAATCCGTGATATAAGTAAATACAAACATCTCTATATGAACTGCATCTGCCATTGTTAGTTATATGCCCTAACAATGGCGATGCAGTTCGTTTTATCTTCATTCAGTGCGTGTCCAAACACCTACTGAATGAAGAGTGACGGATAGAAATGACAAATAGACGGATAGGACCCGAATGGATAGAAAAGCGAAAGCCGAGACGGATAGCTGAGCCGAAGAGAAGGATAGAAAGGTTGAAGAGACGGATAGGAATGCCAAAGCGATGGATAGGACGAATAAAGAAGTCGAATGGATAGAAAAGTGAAAGCCGAGACGGATAGCTGAGCCGAAGCGACGGATAGAATTGTTGAAGAGAAGGATAGAACCATCAAAGTGACGGATAGGACGAATAAAGAAGCTGTATTAATAGAAATACGAAGATCGAGACGGATAGCTGCGCCGAAGAGAAGGATAGAAAGGTTGAAGTGACCGATAGAAATGCCAAAGAGACGGATAGAACCATCAAAGCGACGAGCTTTTTTTAAAAATGACCAGTACTCACGTTTTATTTGAGTACCTGGTCATTTTTGTCTTTATTACTGCGCGAACTCGATCATTCTTCTTAGCAATACCAAAAAATTTTAAACATATATGTTTCAATTCTCATTTAATTCACATCCTTAAGTAAAGAATTTCGAGGTTACTTCTATAAGTAAATACAAGAAAGAACAGATAACCACCATAATTTGTTATCTGTTCACCATAGGGATTCAATTATTATGAGACGGTACCACCATTTCATCTAGAGCATTTTTTTCGAGATTCTCTTTTGTCTCGGCATTAACAGTTTTTTCTTTTGCTTCTGCCTGCTCACTAGCTGGAGCTTCATCATGTGAAGAACAGGCAGTGAGTAAAAATGTTGCCATGGCACCTATATACAATAATTTTTTCATTTCACTAACCTCCATTTTGTTAATTGGTTACGTTTTAGATTGCGCACATTACACCTAGAATATAACGGAAATTGCACTGATAAAATTTGGTTATGTAACAAAATTAGCATGGCGATCGTTAAACAAATAAAAGGAGATTAATGGTATGAAAAAGATCTTAGGTGTTGTAATTTGTGGGCTAATAATAGTGGGGTGTTCACATAAAGAATCAAAAGATATCATTGAACAGGATAGCCAGATACTCGCTATAGCTAAAGAGGTTGCATGGGAAGAAAGCTCACATTTTACATCTGAGAATTTAAGCTTGATTGGTAAACCGCAATTATTAGGATTTACGCATAATGAAGGAGAGAATATAGTTGCGAACAAAACAGGAAAGTATGGCTGGCACTTTTGGGGAGATAGCGTCAAAACAGGTGACTTTCTAATTGTAAAGGGTACTCACCAATTGACGCATATAGAAATGGAATTGGTTACGAATGCTAAGTTAATTGGACCGAACGGTGGGGCAGATAACCACGCCCCAACCAATATGACTTTCCCACAAGGAGGCATGTGGAAGCTAGATGCTTATATTGATGGAAGGTTAGTTGATAGTGTTTATGTAAAAGTACAAACCTAAAATAACAGGCAGTAAGTTATTTTGATTATTTACTAATACAATCGATAATTTGTAGTTAGTACGCTTATTAATTGACTAAAAATTGGTCTAAACCTTGTTTAACGGAAATCTAAATTTAGAAGATGGCGTCCTTTTCCTCTAATTTTATAACAATAAACTGTGTATAAAGAAATGACAGAACCTGAGTGCCGATTGATACGTAGCCTACTTTATATTCTATTAAAGCAGGCTACACCCAAATTAATTAAAATTCTAAGCGCATGGTATGGCTCTTTTCTTCGTAACCATGCTTTTTGTACAAGGCAATAGCACCTCTATTTTCTGCTAAAACATTTAACTCCAAGTAATCTAACTGGCGATTAAGTGCCCATTTTTTAGCCTCTTCTAGCAAGACAGAGCCAATGCCTTTGCTTTGATATTGATTTCCTACAATGACATCGGTTACGTAAGCATATTGATGCGTTACAATGCAAGAATAGGGAAGAGTAGTTAGTTCTTGTATAAGTAAAAAGCCAACTATACAGTTGTCGATTTCGGCAATTAAAATATCTGATGTATCCTCAATGATTGTTTTTTTCAGAAACCCAACATCCTGTTTTGCAGGAGCTATGTACATTGGTTGTAGTTTTGACATTTCTAAAAAAAGTTCTTCATATAAAATTTCAATTTGCTGGATATCATTTAAAGTTGCAAATTTTATATCCATAAAATACCTCCGTTTATTTAAATTGTAAGATACATTATACTATATTCCTGAAATTTTCACATAACCTATGTCAGTATAATGCGCATGTAAATTCCAATACTAAAGCTATGTTTGAGAGAGGAGGTATTTTTAGTGAGATTACTTACTTGGGGAGTAATTGGTGTTGCCATTTTTGGCGCTCTGAAACGTTTAGGGAAATTTAATTTTCAAAATGAACAACAGCTGGCTCCATCTATTCAGAAAACAACTACACCCGTACAAATCGTAGCAAATAGTAACCCTCTTACTGCCAATACTCCAAAACAGTAAAGAGAAAAAATGCTTATAGACTACATGGTCTATAGGCAGTTACATATGGTTTACAATTATACCCATTTGCAATAAGATAAAAACAAAAAGGATGATAATATGTTGCAAATACGAAGGATTTATAAAGAACAATATCCTAATGGTAAGAAAATTGTTTATCAATATAGCTCTAATCGATATTACGATGTCTCCTACAAAGAGTCAGAAAATGGTTGGTCAATTGACTTTACAATCAAACATTTTGAAACAGTATTTCACAAGTATTTAGAAGGGGAAATTTTTGAGGATTATATAGAAGATATTGAATGCTATATTGTTGAGTTACAAGGAGAAGAAGTGGGCATTATTAGCTTCAGCCATGAGAAGTGGCATAATGTGTTAAGAGTAAATGATATACATATTGATCAGTCTTTTCAGCATCAAGGGATTGGTAGCAAGCTAATGTCTATTGTTAAAACACGGGCAGCAGAAATAGGAGTAAGGGCTATCGTATTAGAAACACAAACTTCCAACTACCCAGCCATTCAATTTTATAAGAAGCATGGGTTTCATCTTATTGGGTGTGATCTAATAAGTTACTCCAATCAAGATATTGAAAGTAAGGAAGTACGAATTGAGATGGGGCTTGTTCTTGGAACCTAAATAAAGGAAGTGGGAATCGAATTTGCCAATGATTATTTCCGATAAAGGGCGTTTTTTACACGATAATGAAGCAACGTTCCTAGATAGAGAATCCTAATATAGAAGATACTTGGGAGAACTATCTCAAATTAAAAGAAGAGTTGGATCAACAATACCTTGATTGAAAGGTTACCAACAGAGCAAAAGACCAAGTTTACATTTGGTCTTTTGCATGGATTACAGAAATTTCTTTATGTCTATTATCGTTTGTAAATGCATGCCTTCATGGAAAATTGTTCGGATTAAAACTTGCTCAATTGTCTGCATCCCCATATCAATAGGAGGAAATTTTTCTTTTATTCGACCACCGTATGTTTTTTTTAGTTGTCGAGGTTGAGCTTTTAATAGCTCCTTTAATTCCTCAAACGATGGTGTCTCCTCATTAAAATTAGCCGGAGATGTGCCGTATCCAAACCATGATTGGTAAGGAAGAAGATCAGCATTTTTTTCTTTTGTCAAAGTCTCAATCCATAAAAATTGATCTAGATAAATATGTCCCATATTCCAGCGGATATTATTATGAAAGCCAGTTGGTATAACTTCAGCTTCCTCTTTCGTGACGGTTTCTAATACCTGCAATACTTCATTTCGATAGCTTTTTAGCTGTTGGAATAGAATTTTATGACGTTGTTTCATGTGTTCAACCCCTTTTCTATTTATACATTACTATATTTGATAAAAACGCTCATTTTTCCTGTCAATGAAAATAAAAAAGAAGAACACGTATAACTCGTGTTCTTCCTAATACCTATCTACTTTGAGTTTGTAGCGCTAATTTCACACCTAAACCTATATAAACGAAGCCAACAGCCTTTTCAACCCAACGTGAACCACTGCTTGTTGTTTTCGTGAAGATTTTTTCACCAATAAAGCTTGTAATGATGGCTAGTAATATAGTGTACAAAGCGCTCATGACAACAAAGGTAATGCCTAATATCAATAATTGCATCGTGACAGATTGACCATTATGCTGAACAAATTGTGGTAAAAACGCTAAGAAAAATAATGCTGTTTTTGGATTTAAAATTTCCGCTAAAAAACCTTGTCGGAATGATGTACTTGAAGGGCTTTGCTCAACTGTCGGTTTTTCTATCTTTTGAGGTTTTGTCAGTAGCATTTGAATCCCTAAATACACAAGGTAAGCAACACCGATATATTTCACTACTTCAAACGCAGTAGCAGATTTCATTAAAATGGCTGATAGACCTAAAACAGCAGCTAATGTATGGACTAAGTCACCTAGCCCAATGCCTAGTGCAGTGAAAATCCCGTTCTTTTTACCACTTTTAAGCGTTTGTGTGATAGTAATGATAACAGCAGGACCAGGAATTAAAAATAAGAGAAGAACTATTGCAATAAAAGATAACATGCTTAACCATCCTATTCTAATAAACTAAACATTCTTGTAAGACCATTACTAGAATGGCGAATGAATGCAAAAAATATTATATTCCATCTACTATCTCGCTGTCGATAATGAAACACTAAATAGTAATGAGTTCAACTATTTATAAAAATCAGAAAATATAACGGGAATATTTACATAGGATTGTGTATTATATGAGCAAGCAAGAAAGTAGATTAATAGGAGGAGATTTCATGCCTGTGATTACGGTTAAGTTAGCAAAAGGAAGAACGAGTGAACAAAAACAACAATTTGTTGAGGTAGTGACGAACGAAGCTGTCAGAATATTAAATGTTAAAGAAGAATGGGTCACTGTCGTATTTGATGAATACGATCGAGATAATTGGGCTACGGGTGGACAACTCCATTCTACAAAGTTTGGTGAAGGTTTTGGTAAATAAAAGAGTCACATACATTGGGGAAACAATAAATTAGAATCCATTAGAAAAAGTAAAAAGATAAATACAGGGAGGGGCAAGGAATACTTAAAAAAAGGTAACAATGATTATTTTTATCATATAAGCCGTTATATACAGGGGGGCATTTTATTTTGCACTCAGAACATTGAAAATAGTACCAACTACTAATATTTAGTGATAGAATTAGGTGATGAATTATTTGGAGGTTATAATATGCTAAATACACAACAAATACAAGAAGTCATTAGACATCGTTATCCATTTCTTTTAGTCGATAAGGTTTTGGAATTGGAGGAGGGAAAAAGAGCGGTAGGAATTAAAAATGTAACAATCAATGAAGAATTTTTCCAAGGACATTTTCCTAATTATCCAGTGATGCCAGGAGTACTGATCATTGAAGCATTAGCCCAAGTTAGTGCCATTATAATGCTTACAAAAGAAGGAAATCAGGGAAGACTTGGTTTACTTGCGGGAATTGATCATTGTCGTTTTAAAAAACAAGTGAAACCTGGTGATCAGCTACGTCTAGAAGTGGAAATTACGCGTTTAAAAGGAGCTATTGGTAAAGGACGAGGCATCGCCACAGTAGACGGAGAAATAGCTTGTGAAACAGAGCTTATTTTTGCATTTGGAAGCTAACAACCTGCTTTAACAGAGCTGTAAAAATCATTACAGCATTTTTGTATTTTTAAAAAGGTTTTTGGAAATATTTGTTGAATATAATTTAGGAAGACTAGTGAATGGAGGGAGTTTCATGAACTATACCTTAGCTCTTTTTGTTGCTGTCTGTATTATGCATGTAATTACCCTAACAAATATTACAGTATTTAACGGTGCTTGGAATGGCATAGCAATGTGGCTATCTACAGGTGTATTTATTTTTGCATCCACTGTTTTTGGCTTAAGCAGATTAAAGAAAAGAAACTCTAATGAAGGTAAATCAAAATAAGAAGACAAAACAGTAGGTAAATCAAAACTACCTCTTTTTGTCTTCTTCATTTATTTATATAGAATTAAAACATAAAATTGATATACTTAAAATAAAGGAACTAAATATTGTAAGAAAGGGGGGATTTTACATGAAGGAAAGCAAACCATTTACAAATGATAGTCAAGATGATGTGAAATTTTCCGTTATCATACCTGCGCATAACGAAGAACATTATATTGGAGAGTGCCTGGAGTCAATTGCCAAGGCAGCACAATCCTATAAAAATCAGGTTGAGGTCATCGTTGTGCTAAACCGTTGTACAGATAAAACAGAGGAAATCGCACATTCATACAATTGCGTGACATTGAACAATAGCGATAAAAATTTATCGAAAATTAGAAATGCTGGAGCGGCTTTAGCACGAGGTGAAATCCTAGTTACCATTGATGCTGATACACGAATGACAGAACACTTCCTATCTGAGGTTGATAAGCACTTAGCTAGCAATCAATACATTGGAGGAGGCGTAAATGGCGATTTTGAAAGGGTTTCCTTTGGCATCATCGTTTCTACCTTGTTATTGATTGTTCCCTTGCTGTTCAAATATGGTTTTGTTTCTGTAGGAATTTTTTGGTGCTACAAAAAAGATTTTCAAGCGATAAACGGCTTTAACGAAACTATGCTAATGGCAGAAGACGCTGATTTCGCAAAGCGATTGAAAGTATGGGGTAAGAAGAACGGTAAAAAATACGGAACGATTAAAAATGGCATGATTACTTCATGCAGACGATTTGACCGTTATGGTGACTGGGTGTTAGTGAAACGGCCCGGCATGATTTTCGCTTATTTAAAGGGTACCGATCAAAAGGCTGCGAATGAAGCCTATTATGAAGATCAGGGGAGATAAGAATTCTCAATGCTTGTATGCCAACTTAATCTATTAGACCACTTTGTTGAAAAAGCGAGTGGTTTTTTTAATACCGTATCTGGCGGAAAACAAGTACTTTAACTTTGTTGCTTTCTCACCAATTACTTAAAATATTGTCGAAGATAACATACAATGTGCATTCCTTCATATAATTTTATAGACTGAAAGATTTGGGTGACTTTGTTCTGACTAACAAGTTTTCTGTTCATAATATAGTCATTAAATCAGGTAAACTACTATGAGAGGATGAGGGGGTTTGAAGCATCCCAGCACAAACATTTTAGAAAAAAAAGAGGTATTATTTATACCTGAGAAAGCATTAGATAAAGATTTTTGTGATCGATTAGTGAAAAAAATCCATAAAAATATACTGAGTGAAAATCTCTCAAATGATGTTTACATGTCCTATTTTGTGATTTTTGATCAACAATATGAAAAGAAAGAAATTCAATATTTATTAGGTATTTTAACATTACAAGCAAATGAAATTATCAGATCTAAACCTATTTTTATTACATTGAGTGGCGTCATACTATCTTTGTTTGCAATAATTGTTTCTGCCATAAATGTAAAGCTGATGATTGGCATTTCGTTTGTTCAAATATTTGCATTGACTGTTTTAAGTTTTAATGTAGCTGTTTTATTTATTTCAAATAAAATAGAAAGAGAATATAAAAAAATAAATGAAGTCATCAAATTAATTGATTATTATTTAAGTTTTTATAAGAAGTAGCTGAATATTAAGTAGAAGACGCTGATTTCCCGATACGGGCTACTCGCTTTCCTGCGACCGTGCGTAGAGTCCTTCTTTGTGCTCCTGTCGCTACGCTTTGGTCGCAAAACACATGTACAGTAGTCCGCTACGATCAGCTTTAAATGAGTATACATAAGCAAAATATCAACCTTCTATTGGTTTAATCATCAACTTATTTCTCCTAATCAACATGACTGCTAAAATAGTATATATATATATCAAATAATATCTGTCATAAAGAAACAAAATATAAACTTCTAGGGGTGGAAATATGCAAAGTATTATTGATCAACTAAATTTTTGGATAAATAAGGTCCCAGAGGAGTTTCATCAAATTTCTGAATCTAAGATATCACAACGTCCAGCGCCTAATAAGTGGTCCAAAAAAGAAATATTAGGTCATTTATGCGACTCTGCGATTAATAATCTTGAACGGTTTATTAAAATACAATACGATCACCAGCCCTTTTTACTAACTCCATATGACCAAGTTCTATGGGTGCAAATCCAAGGATATCAAGAATTACCTATTGGGGAAGTATTAGATTTATGGGTAAATTTGAATAAAAAAATTATTCGAATTATTGAAAATATTCCTTATGAAAAGCTAGTCCTTCAATGTGATTTAGGGAATAATCAAATCAAGACTTTTAAATGGCTTATCCAAGACTATCTAGACCATATGGAACATCATTTGAAAAAACAGATTCTTTCAAAATGAAGCCTTTACCTTCAGTAAAGCATTAGCTGTGCTCTCTGATTTCTTCATTAAGAATACGCTAATTTGCGCATTCTATACGCCAACAAAAATCAAAAATGAAGCATTTTTTTTATGATTCCTCAAATAATAAGGTACTAAATTTTTATTTGGGGAAGTGAGGATTTGAAAAAATTTTTTCTATTTTTATTACTTATTTGCCTTGTAACGGTCTCCTTTTTTTCGCTAACAGCCGGCGCAAGCACGTATGAAAATAAAGGAAGAAAGTATTATGAAGAATCAGGACAAATTGTATGGGAAATCAATACGGATGAGAAAATAGTTGCCCTTACTTTTGATGATGGACCACATCGTAAGTACACATCTCAGCTTTTAGATTTATTAGCAAAATACAATGCGAAAGCGACTTTCTTTATCGTTGGTCAAAATGCGGAAAAAAATCCCGAGGTTGTTGCAAGAATGTTTAAGGATGGCCATGAACTAGCCAACCATACATTTACGCATCCTTTACGGACAAATGTACCAAACTTACTGAAGGAAATTAAGCAAACAAATGACAGCATTCAAAGCATTACAGGATTTACGCCTACTTTATTCCGACCTGTTGAAGGGCAGTTTTCAGATGCGATGATAGATGCAATTGCCAAAGAAGGTTATAAAGTCGTCATGTGGTCATGGCATTTAGATACTTTAGATTGGAAAAGTCCAGGGACAAGCAGAATAGTCAATACGGTGTTAAAAGGTGTAAAGGAAGGTAATATCGTTCTTTTTCATGATGGAGGCGGAAATCGTCAGCAGACGGTGAAAGCAATGGAAAGAATTTTACCCGAGCTGAAAAAGCAGGGATATCGTTTTGTCACAGTTTCGGAATTACTTGAAGTGCAGATGGCTTCAGAAAAAGATATTTATCAATAAGCGAAACGTGGGGTTGATTTCAGTTCCAACTGACCGCTTTGTGTAAAAGAAAAGCGACAGCAACCAAAACGCGGGGAGCGGCTCGACGCTTGCTATCAGGAAACGAGTAGCCTAGAACAGAAATCACCTCGCCACAACATTCATAAGATTTCCCCAGTCCTTTACCTCCGACCTAAATCGGAGGTGTTTTTGTGTCGGATTTTTCATAAATGAAGGTAAAACTCTTTAACAAAAAAAGGTATAATTCATTCATACATAGGGGGGATTGCCAATGACTAAAGTTGAATTGGTTGAAATGAATCACGAATTATTAGAGGGGATAGGAAGCTATTGTCTTAGAAGCAAAAAGAAATCAGATGGCTATATCAATAAAAATAAATGGCTAGCTAATAGATTTGAAGAAGGCTTGAAATATGTGCAACTAATCGATCATAATAAGCAACTAGGGTTTATTGAATATACGGAAGCAGAATTGTCTTCAAGAGCCGTGTACGCTGACGGTTATTTAATCATTCATTGCTTGTGGGTTAGTGAGGTTGGCAAAGGCTACGGCACTCAACTCATACAAAAATGTCTAGATGATGCCAAAGAGCTAGACAAAAAAGGTGTTGTTGTTATTACAAATTCAACAACATCTTGGACACCAAGTAAAGAGATTTTTTTGAAAAATGATTTTCAACTAATAGATACGGCCCCACACGATTTTGAATTACTTGTCTATTCATTTAACAAAAAAGCTGAACTACCATATTTTCCGAACGATTGGGAGAGAAGAAAAGGAAATTTCAGTAATTTAACCATTGTGCGTTCATTCCAATGTCCTTACGTCGAAATTGCAACTGAAAATATAATAGCTGGTGCCCAAAAATTAGATATACCCATTGATATTATTGATGTCAAAAATAGAGAAGAATTGATGGAACTATCTCCAACCCCATACGGTATTTTTTCGGTCGTCTATAAGGGGCAACTTATTACTTTTCACAGACTAACCATACATTCTGTTATAAAAAAGTTAAGAGAACTTATCTAAAAAAGATGAACGCAAAACTAAAGAACATAAACAGGAATAATTACAGCGAAAAATGAGAAAATAAGGTGAAAACAGCAAAATGACCATAAGTTACTTAAAGTGATGAGGCATAAAGGAACATTTCATTTCCATTATTCTATGAGTATTTTAGTTGACTGCTTCTAAGAAACGGGTAAAATAGAAAGGCAGTGCCATTATATACCTGAAAACTTAGCAGAGATGAGAGAGCTGCCTTAGTAGTACTTATGAGACACCTTCATCTTTATTGAAATCTAAAGCAAGAACAACTACATAGATTAAAGTGACATTACCTTTGAATAATCATATAGGTGAAAGTTTGGGATGCTGGATTATATGGAGATAGTTTTTGGATAAGAACTGTCACGAAATTTTGACAGGCTTTTTCTTTTCGTCTTCTCTATAACCTGTTAAGATGGTAATAGTGTGACAACAAGTTAGTGTATATGAGAGTGGTGACAGTCAAGATGGATGAACAGAACAAAGATGGTATAGAACAGCAGCAAGAGCAAACTCAGGCTGAAGTAAAACCAGCAGGACGATTTATACAATTGAAACCGTTTAAATTTATTATGCTGATGTTCTTTACAATTCTTATTACTGCAGGCTTAACGATTTTTGCGTTAACGTTCGGCGAGAAGAAAGTAGTGGAAGTAAAAGTACCGATTGAACGTGCGGAATTTACAAAATTATATGAAGCCTTCGATTTACTTAAAAACAAATATTACAAAGATATCGATGATGAAAAAGTGGTCGATGGGGCTATTAATGGCATGTTCGAGGCATTAGATGATCCGTATTCTGATTTTATGGTGAAAGATGAAGCAGAACAATTTAATTCTGGATTGTCTTCTAGCTTCCAAGGAATTGGAGCGGAAATTCAAGAGCGTAATGGCTTTATTACAGTTGTGTCACCAATAAAAAATTCTCCTGCTGAAAAGGCGGGATTATTACCGCAAGATATTATATTAACGGTTGATGGGAAAAGCATTCAAGGATTCAGCGCTTCTGAAGCGGTAGCCCTTATTCGTGGTGAAAAGGGTACACCTGTGAAATTAACGGTGAAACGTGGCGAAAATGCTGAGCCAATTAAAATGACAATTATTCGTGATGAAATTCCGGTTGAAACGGTATACGGCGAAATGCTTGATGGTAATATTGCTCATATCCAAATTACATCTTTTAGTGAGAACACGGCAGCAGAACTAGAAAAAATGCTTGCTGACTATGAGGGTAAAGGGATGAAAGGGATTGTCCTAGATTTACGACAAAACCCTGGTGGCTACCTGAAAGCTGCAGTGGAAATTTCGAATCTATTCGTGCCAGAAGGTAAAGTAATTGTTCAGGTGCAAGAAAAAGATAAAGAACCAGAAATCACAAAAGCAGTAGCTGGAAAAAAATATAACTTACCTGTAACAGTTCTTGTTGATAGTGGTAGTGCCTCTGCTTCTGAAATTTTAGCAGGCGCTTTAAGTGAATCTGTAGGTGCAAAAATTGTTGGAGAAAAATCTTTTGGTAAAGGGACAGTGCAAAATGTTGCACCATTAAAAGATGGCTCTAACCTTAAATTCACAACAGGTAAATGGTTAACACCAAACGGCAATTGGATTAATGAAAAAGGTATTGAGCCAGATGCAAAAGTACCATACCCATCTTATGCTTCATTACCATACTTGGACCCATCTCTTGAAATGAAAGAGGGCGTACAGTCTGACTCTGTAAAAGCGGCACAACAGATGCTAGAAGTTCTAGGATACGAGCCTGGTGAAGCAGATGGTATTTTTGATCGATATACAGAACGTGCGGTGAAAAAACTGCAAGCTGCTAATGGTCTTGAAGAAACTGGTATTTTAACTGGCGATACAACGTATGCTTTAATGGATGCATTACGTGCAAAAATTAAAGCAGATGATCCTCAATTGTTAAAAGCGAAAGAACTAATTACAGGAACACCAGAAAATACTGAGGAAACTACAAACTAACAATGTAGCTGTCGCAGCAGTCGTCTCTAACGACCTCTGCGACAGTTTTTTTTATGGGAGGCTATGATTGTGAAAGACGTATATTTATTTAGTGGTTTTTTAGGAAGTGGAAAAACATCCATGTTAACAGATGTTATTCGACAACTAAAGGAAAAGAATTTAAAGCCAGCTGTTATTATGAATGAGCTTGGAAAGCTGCCTTTTGACTCACAGGCTGTTGAGAAGGATATTCCGCTTAAAGAGATGCTAGAGGGCTGTATTTGCTGCTCTGGAGCGGAAAAAACGGAGGCGCAAATTCAATCTCTTCTATTAGATAGTGATTTTGATGTCCTTATTATTGAAACAACAGGAGCCGCACATCCTGTGGAAGCATTAGATGCCGTATATTCACCGTTATTTGCTGACAAGTTGAATGTGAAAGGAATTATCACGGTAGCGGACTCTAAGCTTTGGCTGCATCGTGAGACGTTAACCCCACAGGTTCGTTCATTATTTATGGAACAAATCCGTCATGCGCATTTATTATTGGCCAATAAAACGGATTTATTGTCAGAAGCAGAGCAAGCGCAAGTTGTTTATGAGCTACAGGGCTTTAATCCGCATGCTTTTATTTTACAAACAACGAATGGCCGTGTACCGCTACGGCTACTAGAGGATTTAAAGGCGACTGTACAGACGGATAAAAAGGATATTGTAAAAGCTCCAATAGCATCCATGCATCTTGGCTCACGATTAGTTGAATTTCAGGACGGAATGTTTACACAAGAGCAATTTGAGGATTGGGTACGTTCACTTCCTGATACTGTATATCGTATGAAAGGTTACGTGCCTGTTGAAGGTGTAAAAAATCCAATGCTATTTCAATATGCATACGGCATGGTCCAATGGCTTCCAGAATACGTGAAAATGCCTGCGAAACTCGTTATCATTGGTGAAAATATAGGTAGCTTAAACGTAATAGGCATTGAATAAAGGATTCTATGCTTGTCATGATAGACATTTAAATCTGCTGATTTCTACTAATGAGACGAAAATTCTTTTAGTAGAAATTATCGCAGATTTTTTTGTGATAAAGAATGCTTATTGCGGGGTTAAAGCCTCCGGATGCAATTATGCCGAAGTATAATGGATGATTTCATTGCTGTTATGATCTATGTAAATATTGAAAAAAATTAATAGTTTTTAAGGGATGTCAACCCTATTTAAAACGTAAGTATTTCATAGGCTGGCGAAACTTGCTAAAAATTATAGCAAAAGAACCTCTATTTTACGCGAATCCATTTCTCTGATGGCGTTGTTAGCAGATGCTGGTAAGAATTTTTATAAAATCATCCCTTAGGATTAGTGGCAGAGAAGGAGGAATTGCAAAATGAAAAAAACACTAACTGCAATTTGTGCAACATTTTTAGTAGCGGCTCCAATTCAAATCACTTCGGCTGCAGCTAAAACTACAGAGGAGAACACAGTACAACAGAATACAAACTGTCAAACAGTTAATCAATATAAATGGTCAAATCAAGATCAAGATCAATGGTTAGAACAAAATCTATGGTCAAATCTTAAGTGGCATATAAATCTACCACAACCATCAGCACCATCAAAAGAAACACAAGCTAATAAAGAAACACAAGCTAATAAAGAAGTACAAGCTAATAAAGAAGTACAAGCTAATAAAGAAACACAAGCTAATAAAGAAGTACAAGCTAATAAAGAAACACAAACTAATAAAGAAGTACAAACTAACAACAATACACAAGCAAATAACAATAGTACACAAACAACTCAAAAAGATAATACAGCAAGTGCACCATCGACAACTACTTCAGATGTGAGTGCTTTTGAACAAGAGGTTGTAAAATTAACAAATGCTGAACGTACAAAAGCTGGTTTAACACCATTCAAAACGGATGATCAACTGATGGCAGCAGCTCGTGAAAAATCACAAGATATGCAATCTAAAAACTATTTTTCACATACAAGCCCAACATTCGGTTCACCATTCGATCGTATGAAAGCTTTAGGTATTTCGTATAAGAGTGCAGGTGAAAATATTGCACAAGGTCAACGTTCACCGCAAGAAGTAGTACAAGCTTGGATGGACTCACCAGGTCACCGTGCGAATATTTTAAATGAGAAATTTACGCACATTGGTGTTGGTTATGTGAAATCGGGTAACTACTGGACACAACAATTTATCCAAAAATAATAGTATAAATTGAATAGCTTCATTGTATAAAAGGATGTCCGCTAAGACGTAATAAGGCTTAGTGGACATCTTTTTTTATACAGCGCAAAATTAAGGAGTCGCCGAGTCTCCACTCCAATCAATTTTAATTAACGCTTTTAATGACGTTTGGCTTAAATATATACAATAAAGATATACACATAATTAGACAACCACAATACAACATTATATTGGATATAGTCATATTCATAACAAGTGCCATAGAAACAAAAGCATATGAGAGTGGGACAAGTCCGTTCGAAAATGCGTTGACTAGGCTCATTACTCTGCCTATTTTATCTTGCTGGCTCTTTTCTTGAATTATTGAAATAAGTGATACATTGATGACAGAAGAAAGTATCCCCATAATCGATAATAAAAATATACCCTGCCAAAGTAAATTAATGAACCCAAGCAATGATAAACAAATTCCAAGTACATTTATAATGATTAAGATGGACAACCCTCTTTTTTTTCTGAAATTAACTAATCCTACTGTTAACGCTCCTGCCAGCATACCTCCCTGATAGGAACTCTGTAAAAAGCTTAAATGCAACGCTTCTCCTTTAATTACATTATTAACAATAAGAGGAATTCCCATTTGAAGGGGACCGAAAAAGAAAAAATTAACGATTATAAGAATGATGAGCATATTTTTCAGAAATGACATATTCCAAACATATTTCAACCCATCTAATAGTTCGTCTTTAGTAGAATTATTATTTGGGGGATCATTCCTTTTTTGCTCTCCAATACAAAATGAAAATATAAAGGTCATGAACAAAAAAGCCGCAATCATTGAAAACAAAAGACTAAACGATCCTTTTGATAGAATCCAACCGCCTATCATAGGTCCAGAAAACATGGCAATTTGATTCGAGCTTTGTATAAACGAATTTGCTCTTGTTATTGAACCGTTCGAAACTAACAATGGCAGCAGTGACGTATTGGCTGGGGAAAAGAAGGCATCTACAATCCCAAAAAATATGGCAAAACCAATAAGCGACCAAATTTCAAGGATGCTCATTTGCAGAAAGAAAATCATAACAATAACAATGAGGCATCGAATAAAGCTTGAAACAAGCATAATACGTGACCTTCTAAACCGGTCTGCCCAAACGCCTCCAATTGTCATAAAGAGAACACGAAAAATCATCGTCATCATCATAACTATTCCTAATGCTGATTCCATTTTCAAGACAGTGATAATATACCATTGTTCAGCAAATAAATAGGTAGATAAAGCTACAAAAGAGGTTGTACTTGATAGCCATAGAAATATAAAAGAGCGATTTTTCAATAGAGATGAAATCTTTTCTTCCTGCGGGGGAGACCAAAGTACTTCCTGATTACTCAATCCAATCCCTCCATTACAAAAATTTTATTTTACCTTAATTCTTTTTCGTAAAAATAGGCTCTTCAATTTGAAACGCAGTCGTCATTAAATAATAATGTTTTTTTTCTTCCTCAGTGTTATCGTCAATTAATTCTTCAAGAAGAGCTCTATATTTTTGAGTGAATTCTAGGAATTTCTCTTCGCTAACTGTAAATTCTGTTTGGAGGGAAAGATTGTTCCATTCTTCTACATTTGAAGAATGTAAACTGAATGTTTCATCAGGTGCAGCTAACACACGTGTTTTAGCACGGCTTAATACTTCTAAAAATGATTGTCTTGTAGCTTCTTTAGATTCAACATAATTAAGCAAATGATCTGCAGGGATAAACCCTCTTGCTATAGCTTGATAATACTTTAATAAATTTCCTCCTCGTTCTTCGGTTCTTACTAGCTTGATGATTCCATGTTTCTCTAATTCCCGAATATGATATAGAATCTTGGCTCTGGATAGGTTAAGTTCATTAGCTAACATATGTACTGTATAGGGCTGTTCGACCAAATACATAAGCATTTTTGTTCTAAGTGGATCACTTATAGCTTTTAATTGTTCATAAGTTTCAATAATTGAAATAGACTTTTGCTTCATACGATAATCTCCTTTTTAACCGGTTAATAAATCTTAACTGCATTATAGGCTGTAAAAAAATAAATGTAAATCGTTTTTTTTGTAATTTTTTTATTTCCTTCAAAGTTTAAGGGAAAGGGGCTGATCGTTAGGAGAAAGAAAGTTTTCATTTATACATTTTGAAAGAGGGAGTGTAGTTGGATTCTTGGGCAGTTTTCACTTCTATATTGCAAAAAAGCAAACTAGAAAAATATCTAGTTTGCTAGTTTTGCTTTGGACGTGCTTGAAATTCTTTTTTGAACAAGTAATAACCGTATTAATAAAGTAATGGCTCCCGTTGTCAACCCTGCAACTAGTCCAATCCAGTAACCAAATGGTCCGAAATCTGTGTAAGTTGCGAGTGTATAGCCGACAGGCAACCCGATTACCCAATATGAAATGATGGCCATGATAAATGTCATCGTAACATCCTTGTAACCACGTAAAGCTCCTTGCACAGGTGCTTGGATAGAATCAGATAGTTGGAAAATGGCGGCGTATATTAAAAATTGGACAGCATTTTCTAGCACTTTACCGTCAGTTGTATACATATTTGCAACAGGTTCACGAAGGAGAAAAAGGATACAAGCTGAAATAAAGCTAAACAATATCGCAGTACCTACACATAAATAGCTATAGATTCTAGCATCGTGCATACGACCAGCCCCGATTTCAAAGCCTACTAATATTGTTACACCCATAGAAATACTTAGTGGTACCATGTATAACAGAGATGTGAAATTCAAGGCAATTTGATGAGCTGCAATGATCTCTGTACTAAAGTTACTCATCATCATCGTCACTGCGGAAAAAATACTTGTTTCTGCAAATAAAGATATCCCAATTGGCACGCCAATGAGTAAAATTTCCTTCCAGCGCATCCACTCTAGCTTTTGCCAGTCATGGAATATGCGGAAGCGTTCAAAGGGCACGCGTTTGGCAATAATCCAAACTGTTATAAAGAAAATAAGCCAGTAGGTAATAGCTGTCGCAACGCCTGCACCGACTCCACCAAGCTTCGGTGCTCCAAACTTTCCGAAAATAAAAATATAATTTAAGACGATATTAATAGGTGTAGCAAGTAAAGTGATGATCATCGTGACACGTGTTTGTCCGAGTGCATCAATAAAGCAGCGCAATACAAAAAATAAGAAAAGCGGTAAAAGTCCAGCACACATCGCATGAATATAAGATTTAGCAATAGTATGTACAGATGTTTCTAAATGCATATTTCCTAAAATCCAATCGATTCCCAAAAATAGCACGATAAAAATTAGGATTGCTAGTAGGATTGCAATATATATACCTTGCTGCACGGCCTTCTTTGCAACTAATTCTTTTTTAGCCCCAACTAGCTGTGAAACAATCGGGGTAATGGCAAGGAGAATGCCTGAAAGTCCGGTATAAATAGGCATCCAAATGGAGGAGCCGATGGAAACCCCCGCTAGGTCAGCAGTACCATAGCGACTCGACATTAAAATATCGAAGAACGAAATAAGATAAATAGCTACTTGCGTCACTAGAATGGGTACGATCATTTTTAAAATGAGTGCATATTTTTCTTTTAACGTAGTTGTTTGATACATTTTGTTTAACATCCTTTATTAGCATAATGAGTTAGTATAACATATGAAATAAGCAAAAGTTGAAAAATTAAATGCTTCATCTATATCTTTTCGTTAGCATATAGTAAAATAAAGGACTGTAAACAAAAAGTAGTGATGGCTGCTATGGCCTTTAACTTCTTTCAGCGAAAGTCTCCTACCTCAATAGGTGACGAGATGAATTTGGGTGTAAGCTACTTTCAGCGGGTGTCCAAGCATCCGCTGAAAAGAAGAACTCAGGCTAAGAACTTCACATCCTGTGAAAACACCTGAGTGACCAACATTGTGTTGGACTAAAGCCTCCGGCAGATGTCACGGAATTCGGAAAGGAGTTCTTAAAGGATGTTAGCCTAAAATCATCGCATCCATGCGATAACGGCTAACTGACCTGCATCGGTAAAAAACGCGACGTCCTGTGGCTTTACCGAAATGACCGACATCGTGTCGGCCCTCATGCAGGCCCAAGCACAAAGCCGAATCCGGACGCAATTATGCCGAGGCATAATTGAAAGAATAGGAGAATTAATGTGAAACAACAATCAATCATTTTAACCGGTGGAGGGACAGCTGGTCATGTATCGCTCAATCAAGCGATACTGCCGTCTTTACAAGAACAAGGTTATGATGTCCACTATATTGGCTCAGAGCAGGGCATTGAAAAAGAATTAATAGGCGAGGCATTCCCAAGTGTTCCGTTTTACGGTATTTCCAGTGGGAAATTGCGTCGTTATTTCTCAATGAAAAATTTTACAGATCCATTTAAAGTGCTTGCTGGAATCATGCAGGCTTTTCGTATTATCAAAAAGGTGAAGCCTCAAGTTATTTTTTCAAAAGGTGGCTTTGTTTCTGTACCTGTTGTCATGGCTGCAAAGGTGGCTGGTGTTCCAGTGGTCATTCATGAATCAGATGTGACACCTGGCTTGGCCAATAAAATTGCGCTGCCATTTGCGTCTCATGTCTTTACGATTTTTGAAGAAACATTACAGCACTTACCGAAGGAAAAGGCTACATGCACAGGCTCAATTATTCGC
Organism: Lysinibacillus sp. NPDC097231; assembly: GCF_044761885.1. Lineage (NCBI taxonomy): Bacteria > Bacillati > Bacillota > Bacilli > Caryophanales > Bacillaceae > Lysinibacillus > Lysinibacillus sp. NPDC097231. The sequence continues at coordinate 73,638 of NZ_JBIWDH010000002.1, forward strand.
CAAGAGTTGTTTATGGGGGATCGAGCAAAGGGACTATCACTGTGTGGCTTTACGACATTAAAACCAGTACTTCTTGTCATGGGGGGAAGTCTAGGTTCGGTTGTTTTGAATGATGCACTGCGTCAAAATTTACCGGAGCTTGTAAAACAGTTTCAAATCATTCATTTGTGTGGTAAAGGAAATGTTGACAAAGCATTCGAATCTTTGTCTGGTTACAAGCAATTTGAATATGTGACCAACGAATTATCAGATTTATTACATGCAGCAGACTTTATTGTTTCGCGTGCAGGTTCTAACTCGATTTTTGAATTTTTAGCACTTCACAAGCCGATGCTGTTAGTGCCGTTATCTGCACAAAAAAGTCGTGGCGATCAAATATTAAATGCCAACTTATTTAAAAGACAAGGCTACGCAGAAGTATTACAAGAAGAGGAATTAACAAAAGAATCCTTTAAAAAGTCGGTTTATGTGTTAACAGAGCGCAAAGAAGAAATGGTGGCAACCATGAAAAAAACACAAAGACCAAAAACACCAGAAGAAATGGCGAAATTGATTTTGCAATATAAAAAGTAAGTAGTAGAACTACAGAACTGTAGCAAACGTCTCGTTGAAGTTGCTGATTTTGCACAGCTTGTACTAACAATCCGATAACAACAATAAATGAAGCAAAACAAAAGCTATGTGTTTCGTCAAAATCGACAGAACACATAGCTTATTTTTTATGATATTTTGTTTACATGGCCTGCTCTTCGCCTTCCAGCAATTGATTGGCAGTTGTTAGATAGAACAAGTCTTTTGGAATTTTGTATAAATCGAATTGCGTTTCGCCGCTGTTTACTTGTGCTAGCAATGTCGGGTGACTTTCGTTCGCACTCATGACATAAGGTAGTTTTAAAGCAGCACGCTGTGATTTTATATTTTCAACCCGAATACGAAGAAATACCGTATGGAAATTATATTCAAAAAATAGTTCATTCAAAAAAAGCATCTTTGCCTTTTGGTTATAACCTTTCCCTTGGTAAGGGAGTCCAATCCACGTTCCTAAAAAGCCAGCACCATCCTCAACATCATGAATGCTAATGGTGCCGATTGGTTGACCCCAATCATCGGTAATTGTCCTTGAAATAGCGAGTCCCTTCGCTTCTTCTTCAATCAGTTGTTTTGTCATAAACCAATATTCATCAGCGGATGTGGCTTTTTGACGGACAAATGGGAAAACAGAAGGGTGTGATAATAGCTCATAAAGCTCTGTACATTCATGTAGGTCTCGATGTTTAAGCATACGAAACGCCTCCTTTACTAGGGTAGTTAAAACAATTCCGTTAAAACATAAAGAAGAAAACTAAAATTCGTACTGGAATTAAAACCCAAAGAACTAGACGTTATAACTATGATATCCATAATCTCCCGCTGTCTTACTGATTTTTCGCCCATACCGAAAAAAGGCTAGTTTTTTTAATATAATATAACATTTAGACTGCTTTGTGCAATCATTTTACTCGCTAAAACAAAAATTAAGTTTAGTAGTCAGTTAATTCTGAATACTTAAAAATTCTATTAATCAATAAATTTTCTAAATATAATATATAGAAGTTAAGTCTCGGTTTTTATATAAAATATTCTATTTAATGTTTCTTTAGAATCATCTTATTTTTCAATAAGAGGGGAAATATCAAAAAATAACCTAAAAAGGATATAATTTTTCATTTTAGAGAAATGTAATTCTTTTGAATTATGTTATAATAGTATTATTGATTTTTAAAAACAAATATTTATTTAATAATAATTTTTTGTTTATTTAAACGACTTACGGGGGTGAAAGCATGGAGTATCTTTTAAGCGAAGAATTATTTAATGAATTATTTATTGGCAAAGATTTTGTCTTTCTAATGAAGAAGGTAGGAGACGATTATCAATATATTCGCTTAAATCAAGCTGCTCGAACTTCGTTTTCAAATGAAGCTGTTGGGGAAATGCTTTCCACTATTACCTCGAGTCGCAATTTTCCTATAATTCAGAAGAATTATCATCAAGCAATTGCGAAGCATGTTCAGATTGATTATGTGGATTATGCCTATGTTAAATCAGAAGTTAGAAAATATGAGACATCTGTTCGTCCGCTTCAATACAACAATGAAGACTATATATTAGCTATAACAAAAGAGATTCTCTATGATCGCAGTATTGAAGATAAGTTTTTATTTATGCGCTCTATGTTTGATCATGCCTTTTTTTCAACAGTTATCTTATCTGCTGAAGGGGCTATATACGAAGTGAATTCCAGCTTCATGGATGATTTTGAATTAGATAATGAAGCGGTAAAACATCAATTATTCGTCCACCTCCCAATTGTTCCTAAAGATGAGGTAGAAAACATACAAAATTATTTACAAAGAGCAGCAATGGGCGAAAATATTGGGGAAAAGCTCATCAAGCTTCATACACTGGATAAAAAAGATCGCATGTATTTAATTTCACTTTCTCCTGTTATGCAGGGAGATAACTCTTTTGCTATTTTTCTGATCATGCAGGATTTTACACAGTTCGCTGAACAAAAAGCGGAGTTGCGCTCAAAATCACATGGTTTAGAGGTTTTTAAGGCAGCTCTAAATTCTGCAGCGTCTATTGCTGTTTTGGATAATGACGCTGAAATTCTAGAAGTGAATGATTTGTTTTTAAATGCGACTGGCTTCACGGCGGAAGAGCTAATAGGTCAATCTTATAAATTAATATTGCCTTGTAACAATACAGAGGACTTTTTACAATTAATTAGTAAAACATTGAAAGCGGGGAATATATGGCGGGGGGAGCTATGCTACCGTACAAAATTCCATGCTGATTTTTGGGTAGAAGCAGTTGTAGTGCCGTTGAAAAATGAGATTGGCGAGGTAGAACAATATTTATCCATTAACTATAATATTACGGACAAGAAAAGAATGTTAACGGAATTAAAAAATATTGAACGTACATTCCGCCTTATTACCGAAAATACAAATGATTTGATTGTCATTACAAACGAGGATGGCATTATCATTTATGCTTCGCCTTCCTATGAGATTTTCTTAGGCTACGAAAATGTTGCGTTACAAGGTCAGTTTTACAGTGACATTGTTGATGACGAAAGCAAGGAAGCCTGGCAAACGTTTTTAAATAATTATTCGGGCAACACTGATACGCAATTTGAACTGCTGCTAAAGGCTAAGGATGGTACGTCAGTTTGGACGGAAGGGAACGTAACGGTTGTGCATGATCCTGAACGTGAAAAAGTTTCACAAATCATGATGGTCTCTCGTGAAATTACCCATCGTAAAGAACGTGAAAATGACTTATTGTATTTAGTCTATCACGATACATTAACACAATTACCGAATCGTCGTTATTTATTAAAAGAGTTTCCGAATTTATTGACTGAAGCACAAAGGAATAATGTGAGTTTAGCTATGCTTTTTATTGATGGGGATGACTTTAAGGATGTTAACGATCGCTTTGGTCATGACACAGGTGATGACTTTATCCAAAAGTTTGGTCAAGCTTTAGTCGCTTCTGTCCGTAGTCATGATTTAGTCACACGCATTGGTGGCGATGAATTTATAGTGGTGTTAGCGGGCTTAACTCGGGATGAAGAGAAGAGACATATACAAATAATGCATGTCATTAGCCGTATCCGTAGTGAATTAAAAAAAGGATGGACGATCGAAGGCCATACCTTTACGCCAACTGCCTCAATAGGAGTCGCATATTACCCAGACCACGGGAAAAAATTAGATGATTTGCTGGAATTAGCAGATCAAGCTTTATATAAAGCGAAGGAATTAGGAAAAAATAAACTATATATTGCGAAAGCTCATTAAAAAGTCTGTACACAAGTAATTGCTTGTGGTACAGACTTTTTGTTTGATGTTATGCTATAACAGTATTATGGAGGATACCCTTATTGTTATTTTAGAATAGAAGGTGAAGAAATGCCTAAAAAGATACTTTTGGTAGAAGACGAAAAACATATCGCTCGTTTTGTAGAGCTAGAGTTAAAGCATGAGGGCTATGATGTATTAGTTGCTTTTGATGGACGTGAAGGACTGGCTCTTGCTTCATCTGAGAATTTTGATGTTCTCTTATTAGATGTCATGCTTCCCGGAATAAATGGGATTGAAATATGTCGACGCATACGAACTCAATCAAACATACCGATTATTTTGCTAACGGCACGTGATGCTGTGATGGATCGTGTAGCAGGTTTGGATGCAGGAGCAGATGACTACATTGTAAAGCCATTTGCCATTGAAGAATTACTGGCTAGAGTTCGAACAATTTTACGCCGTGTAACACCGAATGAAAATAAAGGTGAAGCATTACATTTTCGCGATATTGCTATCGATATAGCGGCCTATGAAGTGTTTGTACAAGGAACAAAGCTTGATTTAACGAAAACAGAATATGACTTACTTAAATTATTAATTGAGCATAAAAATAAAGTTTGTACGAGAGAGCTAATTTTAACTTCTGTTTGGGGGTATGATACTGATATTGAGACAAATGTTGTAGATGTATACATACGGCATTTGCGAACAAAACTACCGGGTGATATGAATGCCTATATTGAAACCGTTCGTGGGGTAGGGTATGTGATGCGCGAATGAAAAAATTGAGAGATATCTTAGTCAATCAATCATTACAAAGAAAATGGATGCTAACGTCTAGTGCTGTTATATTTTTTAGCTTTACGATCATTTGTATAGTCGTTTATATTTCATTACATACATGGCTATTAAATGATGAACTAAGTAAAATTAAACGTACAAGTGATGATTTGGTGTCTTTTCTAGAATCACAAGGACCCAATCTTACAATTCAGCAAATCCAACAAAATACAGGACTTTTAAATTCTATTGTGGATCGAAATCAAACCGTCCGAATGTTTAATGTAGATGGTGTTGAGATTTTTAGCATTAACGATACTTCTCAGGCTGCACCTTTAAGCGTATTGCATGAAATCGTAGAAATGACAATTGATAAAAAGGATGCCTTTGTTATTAATAAACCGATTCGGCTCGGCTTCTTCCGAGGCTATATTCAAGTTATTCATCCATTATCAGGATACCAGTCATTGATGCATTATTTATTAACGGCCATGCTAATAGCGGGGGTAGGGGCATTGGTGCTATCAGCTTCTATTGGTTATTATCTAGCCAATTATTTAATGAAACCATTGCATTCGTTACGTTCATCCATGAAAACAGTTATGGATAAAGGATTTAATGAACCAATTCAATTAACACACACGTCTCATGATGAGATTGGCGATCTATTGAAAATGTACAATGCGATGATGAATGAACTGCAAATTTCATTTATACAGCAACAACAATTTGTAGCGGACGCTTCCCATGAGCTACGGACACCTATTCAGGCAATCGAAGGACATCTTTCCCTCTTGAAAAGATGGGGCAAGGATGATCCAGAAATTTTAGAGGAATCGATTGATACTTCACTAATCGAAATTGCACGGATGCGTAAAATGATTGAAGAATTATTAGAGCTTGCTCGTCGTGAAGAAAAAGACGATATGAGTGAGGCAGACGCGGTAGCTGTTATTGAAGATGTTATAGGAGAAATGGAGCGTCTTCATCCAGAAGCTCGAATAACGCTGTCGAAAAAGGAAGAAATAGGACTGTTATTTATAACAGAAAATGCACTCAACCAAATTGTTCGTAATATAATAGAAAATGCAATTCGTTATTGTGAAAAAATTCCTGAGATTCAACTTTCACTTTCTGTCATTGGTAATGAAGTACTTTTAAAAATAGAAGATAATGGAATTGGTATAGCCGAAGAAAACATTCCGTTTATCTTCGATCGCTTTTATCGAGTGGATGAAGCTAGAAATCGTCAAAGAGGTGGAACAGGCTTAGGGCTTAGCATTACAAAAATGTTACTTGAAAAATACAATAGCACAGTGGAAGTCAAGAGTGAAAAAAACGTTGGAACCGTTTTCTCCATGAAATTCCCGCTAAAATATTAACGAAAATACACGCTTTATTAAATTATTTTAGCCTTCGCGAAAAAAATTGCTTAATTTGCTAAAAAGAGTTGTATTTTTTGTGAAGAGTAGTAAGATTGAGATGGAAAAAACGTTCTTTAAAATATGGATAAGTTGTGTCAAACATCCTTTTAAAGAGCGGAGAAATATTATATAATTAATTGTAATTTAATTAATGGAACTGCCGAAAGGCAAAATTTGGAGGTCATTTTTCATGTCGAACAACGTTACAACTGTAAGTTCTCCATGGTCAGCTTTCTCTGGTCCTAACCTAGGATATGTGATGGAGCAATACGACTTATTCTTACAGTCTCCTGAAGAAGTAGAACCGGAGTTAGTATCATTATTCCAACAATTTGGTGCACCAGTAGTCGTAGAAGGTGAAGTAGCTGTAGCTAGTAACACAGCAGCTCCTACTGGCGATTACAAAAAAGTATTAGCAGCTGTGAAGTTAGCAGATGCAATTCGTACACATGGTCATTTAGCGGCAGATATTTACCCTCTGAAAAACCGTGAACTACAAACAGCTCAAATTGAAGAAAGCGCGTTCAACTTAAGCGCTGCAGATTTAGCTGAAATTCCTGCAGCTATCTTCTTCAAAGATGTGCCAGCAAACGTGAAAAATGGTAAGGATGCAATTGATTACTTAAAATCTGTTTATACAGATAAAGTAGCATTTCAATATGATCACGTAGTAGTAACAGAAGAACGTGATTGGATTCAAGCACAAATTGAATCAGGTTCATTTAAACAAGCATTATCTTCTGATGAGAAAAAAGCTTTATTAGACCGTTTAACTCGCGTTGAAAATTTCGAGAAGTTTATCCATAAAACTTTTGTAGGTCAAAAGCGTTTCTCTGGTGAAGGTTTAGATACTCAAATCGTTCTATTCGATGAGATTTTAAAAACAGCTGAAACAAACAACGTAAAAGACGTACGTATTGGAATGGCTCACCGTGGTCGTTTAAACGTTTTAACACATATTTTAAATAAACCATATGACATGATGTTCTCTGATTTCGCACATGTATCTAACGATTTATTTATGCCAGAACATGGCCGCCTTGAAATAACAAAAGGTTGGACAGGGGATGTAAAATACCACATGGGTGCTTCTTACAACCGTGAATCTGGTATGAATGTTAAACTTGCTTACAACCCATCTCACTTAGAAGTAGGAAACCCAGTTGTTTTAGGTTCTACTCGTGCAACACAAGATGATACTTCTAAGCCAGGGCAAGCGGTTCATAACCGTACAAAAGGACTTGGTATCCTTGTGCATGGTGATGCTGCATTCCCAGGTCAAGGTATCGTAACAGAAGTATTAAACTTTGCAAAAACAGAAGGGTTCACTACTGGTGGTACAATCCACATCATTGCTAACAACATGATTGGATTTACAACTGAACTACAAGACTCTCGCTCATCTGTTTACTCTTCTGACCCAGCAAAAGGTTATGAAGTACCAGTTGTGCATGTTAATGCAGATAGCCCAGAGGCTGTTACACTAGTAGGTCGTTTCGCAGCTAGTTACCGTCAAAAATTCGGTAAGGATATCGTTGTTGACTTAATCGGTTACCGTCGTCACGGTCACAATGAAACTGACGATCCAACTGTAACAAACCCAGAGACATATAAATTAGTTTCTAAACATGAAACAGTACGCGCATTATATGGTGCGCAATTAGTATCAGAAGGTACAGTTTCAGCCGATGAAGTAGCAACATTAGATACAGCTATTTACGCTGAAATGCAAGCAGCTTATGATCACGTAAAAGAAATGGCAGAAAAAGATGAGCATAAGCATTTAGAAATGCCAGAAGAATTAAAAGTAGAATTCCCACAAATTGATACAGCAGTTGGTGCGGAACGTTTAGAAAAAATTAACGAAGAGCTTTTAGTGTTTGAAGAAAACTTCGAGCCACAGAAAAAATTGGGCAAAATTTTAGAAAAACGCCGTGATGCATTTGCTTCTGCAAAAATCGACTGGGGTCATGCAGAAACGCTAGCTTATGCAACAATTATTCAAGATGGCACACCAGTACGTTTTACAGGTCAAGACGCACAACGTGGTACATTCTCTCAACGTCACTTAGTGTTACATGACAAAAACAATGGTAATGTATTTACGCCACTTCACCATATTTCTGGTGCCAATGCATCATTTACAGTACACAATTCTCCACTGACAGAAGCTGGGGTAGTGGGCTTTGAATATGGTTACAATTTAGAAAATGGCCATGTATTATCAGTTTGGGAAGCACAATTCGGTGATTTCTCGAACATGGCACAAGTAATGTTTGACAACTTCATTACAGGGGCACGCTCTAAATGGGGCCAAAAATCTGGATTTGTGATTCTTTTACCACACGGTTACGAAGGTCAAGGTCCTGAACACTCTTCAAGCCGCATGGAACGTTATTTACAAATGTCAGCAGAAAATAACTGGTTTGTAGCAAACTGCTCAAATGCAGGCAACTACTACCACTTATTACGCCGCCAAGCTGCTATGTTAGAAACAGAGGGTGTTCGTCCGCTTGTAGTTGTATCACCTAAGTCATTGCTTCGTCACCCATTAGCGGCAGCTAATGCTGATCAATTAGCAAATGGCTCATTCCAAGAGGTAATTGAACAACCTGGTTTAGGTTCAAAAACAGAAGCTGTAGAGCGTATTGTCTTAGGTACAGGTAAAGTTATGATTGACTTAGCAGAACGTGTAAAAGATGGAGAAGGCTTCGATCACTTACACATTGTTCGTGTAGAACAACTTTACCCATTCCCAAAAGAGCAAGTTGCTGGTATTATTGCAAAGTATCCTAATGTTAAAGAAGTTGTTTGGGTACAAGAAGAGCCTAAAAACCAAGGTTCTTGGAATTATGCATTAGAAACGTTATATGATCTATCAGAAGGTAAAAAGCTACGTTATGTAGGTCGTCCTGCAATGAGCTCAACTTCTGAGGGAGATGCAGATTCTCATAAAGCAGCTCAAGCAGCAGTTATTGAAGAAACAGTTGCCGAGCCTGTAAAGGTTAAATAATCACATATTAATTTTTGAAAGCCGGGCTACTTGCAATAGGCGGTAGCCCCTTTATGTGCGCAATGCACGTTAATCAAAGGAGGAAATGAAAGTGGCTGAAATTAAAGTCCCTGAATTAGCAGAATCGATTACAGAAGGTAGTATCGCACAGTGGGTAAAAAAAGTGGGCGATCGCGTTGAAAAAGGTGAATTCATCGTTGAACTTGAAACAGATAAAGTAAACGCTGAAATCATTTCTGAAGAAGCGGGTGTTTTAACTCAAATTTTAGCTGAAGAAGGCGATACTGTCCTTGTAGGTCAAGTTATCGCAGTTGTAGAAGCTGGCGAAGGTGCAGCACCAGCTCCAGCAGCACCAGTTGAGGCAGCACCAGCACCTGCAGCGCCACAAGCAGCTCCTGCTCCAGTTGCAGCGGCTCCAGTTGTAGAAGAAACTTCTGGTGAGCGTGTAATCGCATCTCCAGCAGCACGTAAACTTGCTCGTGAAAAAGGTATTGACCTTGCTGCTGTATCTCCAGTAGACCCTCAAGGTCGTGTACGTGTACAAGACGTAGCAGCTCATGGTACAGCTCCAGTTGCAGCACCACAAGCGGCTCCAGCAGCACCTAAAGCAGTTGCAGCTGTTGACGAATCACGTGTGACAGTTGAAAAAATGAGCCGTCGTCGTCAAACAATTGCTAAACGTTTACTTGAAGTAAAACAATCTACAGCTATGTTAACAACATTTAACGAAGTAGATATGACAAATGTTATGGCTCTACGTTCTCGTAAAAAAGACCAATTCTTTGAGTCTACAGGTTCAAAACTTGGTTTCATGTCATTCTTCACAAAAGCTGTAGTGGCAGCACTTAAAAAATATCCATACGTTAACGCACAAATCGTTGGTGACGAAATTCACTTAAACAACTTCTTTGATATCGGTGTAGCTGTATCAACAGAAGAAGGTTTAGTGGTACCGGTTGTACGTGACGCTGACCGTAAAAACTTTGCTGAAATTGAAGATTCAATTGCTGATCTAGCGAAAAAAGCTCGCGACAAAAAATTAGGCTTAGCAGACCTTCAAGGTGGCTCATTCACAATTACAAATGGTGGGGTATTCGGTTCATTAATGTCTACACCTATCATGAATGGTACACAAGCAGGTATCCTAGGTATGCATTCAATCAAAAAACGTCCAGTTGAAGTAAATGGTGAAGTAGAAATTCGCCCAATGATGTACCTAGCTCTTTCTTATGACCACCGTATTATCGATGGTAAAGATTCTGTAGGCTTCCTTAAAACAGTTAAAGAACTACTTGAAAACCCAGAAGATTTATTATTAAATTCTTAATTCCAAAAACTTGTCAAACCCTGCGATTGCAGGGTTTTTTCTTTTGATGAAAAGAATTCTAATATAGCTTAGTCGAAGTACGGATATCGAAGTCGAGTCAGGCGGAAATAAGAGAGGAAATGACCGAAAGAACTGCTAAAGTGGCGGTTAGAGCCTCTGAAATGATGCGTAGAATTCAAACCGATGGATAGAACCTTAGAAATGACGGTTAGAAATGTCAAAGTGACGGATAGAACCACTGGAATGATGCATAGAATTGAAAGTGAAGGATAGAACCTTGGAGATGACCGAAAGAACTACTAAAGTGACGGATAGAGCCTCTGAAATGATGCTTGGAATTCAAAGAGATGGATAGAACCTTGGAGATGATCGATAGAAGAGCCAAAGTGAAGGATAGAACCATCAAACCAACGGATAGAAGGTCATAGCTTAAGAAGAAAAGTAGAAGGTGCAAAAGAAATTATCTTTACTGTTCAACAAGTTCTTTAGAATTACTAAAATAAACATAGATAATAATAATTTGCGTATTTCTTCTATAAATCTACAATTTACTGATCAACTTGCAAAAGTGAATACTGGATTTAAGAAGAATAAAATCCTAATATTGTCATTAGTCAGAAAAGTGATAAAACTATCTTGACGAATAAGAATGTTTTATAGTAGAATTTATTTATCAATTAAATAAACAAACCTCACAGTTGTTCTTTTGTGAGGTAGAGGCGCGGTATTTATTAGGTCATTGTTGAGTACAAGCAAGCGAAGACGCAATGAAGAAGGAAATATCGCCGAAGTATAAAAGGAGCTCGTACTTTTATGCTGGGTCTGCAGTGAATAAGTGCAGGACTGTCCTAGTAAGTTGCTTTCCAGGTTTACTAGGTTGTGCTATCTCGGAAAATGGAAGTAAAAGTGAGGATTTGGGCAACTGTCAATTAAAGGTAAAGACCTAAGTTCACGACTTAGGTCTTTTTTAGTACAGTTGTCTTATTTTTTTACAGAAAAGGGGAGTTTTTTATGAAAAGAAAATGGTTGTTATTGATGGTGACCGTAATGACTGCAATTATGCTAGCTGCTTGTGGTACTAGTGACAAAAAGGATTCGACTACTTCTGGTGATGCTGGTAAAGAAGAGAGTGGTGGGCAATTCCGTATCGGGATGGAGGCAGGTTATCCTCCTTTTAACTGGACACAGCAAAAGGATGAAAATGGCGCAGTAAAAATTGCTGATAATGCTGAATATGCAGGTGGCTATGATGTGCAAATGGCGAAAAAAATCGCTGAGGGCTTAGGTAAAGAATTAGTGATTGTAAAATTGGAATGGGATGGTTTAGTACCAGCACTGCAATCCAATAAAATCGATGCTATTATTGCTGGTATGTCACCTACTGAAGAACGTAAGAAAACAATTGATTTCACTGAAAACTACTATACTTCTGATTTTGTAATGGTTATAAAAAAGGGTAGCAAGTATGAAAAAGCAAAATCAATCCAAGATTTTTCAGGTGCTAAAATTACATCACAATTAAATACGTCTAACTACAATGTAATTGATCAAATTAAAGGTGTACAAAAACAAACAGCAATGGATAGCTTCCCAGCAATGCGTGTAGCCTTAGAAGCTGGAAAAATTGATGGCTATGTAGCAGAACGTCCAGAAGGTATTTCCGCAGCTGCTGCAAATGACAAATTCACGTATGTAGCGTTTGAAGAAGGCTTTGATACAGATATTTCAAATACATCTATCGCAGTTGGTTTACGTAAAGGTGATGCAAATCTTGAAAAAATCAATGAAATTCTAAAAGGCATTTCTGAAGATGATCGCCAAAAAATTATGGAAGAAGCGATTCATCAACAACCAGCAGCACAATAACATGAATGCACGGACTGCTTGCTAGTCCGTGCAATTCATTTCATTATTATTTAAAGCTTACAAAATAATGATAATGTCTTAGCTAAAAGTTTCATAAACTAAAAGAAACAAAGCGCCCATCGAAAACGGTAGTTGGCTAAGGCAAGTATGGAACAAACAAGCAACGCAACGTTGTTAGGAGGAACATCATGAGTCTTGATTGGATTATCTCTATTGTTGAGAATAACTGGCAAATGTTTTTACGAGGTACGTTTTATACGTTACTTATTTCGATTATTAGTACAATTATTGGTGCATTCATCGGATTTTTTATCGGAATTATGCATACCATTCCGGTTCGTAAAAAGGGTGTAAAATTCTATAGCTTAAAGCTCATTAATTTTATACTAAAATGCTATGTTGAATTTTTCCGTGGTACACCAATGATTGTACAAGCGATGGTTGTCTATTACGGATTAGATATAGCATTCGGAATTGATATGAACTTTATTACAGCCGGTATTTTAGTTGTATCACTGAATACGGGCGCTTATATGGCAGAAATTGTACGAGGTGGGATTGTTTCAATTGATAAAGGACAGTATGAAGCCGCTTCAGCCATTGGTATGAACCATTTCCAAATTATGTTACATGTTGTATTACCACAAGTTGCACGAAATGTATTGCCTGCAACAGGAAATCAATTAATTATGAACATTAAAGATACAGCGGTTTTAAATGTGATCGGAGTGACGGAATTATACTTCCAAACAAAATCGATTGCAGGGAATAATTTCCGTTATTTCGAATCATTCTTTGTGGCTTGTATCCTTTACTTCATCATGACATTTACAGCATCAAGAATCCTATTATATGTTGAAAAACGATTGGATGGACCAGATGCCTATCAAAAAGAACAGAAAGAAGCACTATAGGGGGACGAGCAAATGACAGTGATTAAAATCGAACATTTAAGTAAATCATTTGGTCAAAACCAAGTGTTAAAGGATGTAAATTTCAAAGTAGAAAAGGGTGAGGTTGTCTGCTTAATCGGCTCCTCAGGTTCTGGCAAATCAACGTTGCTGCGTTGCATTAATTTACTAGAAACGCCAAGCGGTGGCCGAATTATCTACAAAGGTGAAAATATTTTAAATGACAAGCATAATATTCAAGAATATCGTACGCATTTAGGTATGGTATTCCAGCAATTTAACTTATTCAACAATCATAATGTGTTAAATAATTGTACGGTTGGTCAAATTAAAGTACTAAAGCGTTCAAAGGCAGATGCCGAAAAAAAAGCTTTGGAATTTTTAAAGATTGTTGGCATGGATCAATACGTGAATGCCAAACCAAGACAGCTATCCGGTGGACAAAAGCAGCGTGTAGCTATCGCACGTGCATTATCAATGAGTCCAGATGTGATGCTGTTTGATGAACCTACGTCAGCTCTTGACCCAGAAATGGTTGGAGAAGTGTTGAAGGTTATGCGTCAGCTAGCGGATGCAGGGAATACGATGTTAATTGTTACACATGAAATGGAATTTGCTAAAGAAGTGGCAGATCGTGTGGTCTTTATGGATAAAGGGGTTATTGTAGAAGAGGGACCACCATCACAGGTTTTAGTAAACCCTCAGCATGACCGAACAAAAGAGTTTTTAAAACGTACATTAAAATAAGCTTAAAGCGCAGTTAAACAAAAAAGTGAGTCCAAATTAATGGGCTCACTTATTTTCTAGAATTCCATTCTGCATATAAAACAAAGCAAATTGCAAATGCTACGGCAACGATAAAAAACCATTGCGGTACACCACCAAAGCTCATCATAACACCTCAATTTTTTAAAATTCTTTCAGCATTAATCAGTGTAGGATAAGATAATCCCCAATGATTAAGATACACTTTATGATTAAAAACGGACTTTTAAGGAGAAAATATGATCTTCTTTGGTTTTTTTCTCCACAAAAGTTCTAAAATATTATAAAATAAATATTAGACATTAGCTTTGTGCTAGTAAAGAGAGGTAGAGAAATTATGTTACATTTAAAATGGAAAGATGCACCGACACTACGCACAGTCACTTGTAAGCATACAAATGCATCAAAATATTTAGTATCAAACGTATTAACAGTAGGGAAACAATATGAAGTGAAAAATGAAACAGAAGAGTTCATTTTTATTATCGATAACACTGGTAATATTGGTGGCTACTATAAAGATTATTTCGAATAAGCTTAATAAAATCAATTTCTCCTTGGCGTAATTGCGTCCGGAGGCTTTATTTTCATTCAGTAGGTTTGAATGAAAATAAAAGGGTGGTTCAGACAATTTCTGAGCCACCCTTTGTTCGTAGAAATCCAAATCAGTTCCTTTTGTATCCCTTTAATTCAGCGACATCTTGTAAATGCTGTTTTTCCTGTTCTGAAGCTGTATGCAGGGCAAAGACGTCCTGAATAGCCGTCTTAAGCTCATGTTGTGTTTCTCTAAACTTTGATACTTGCTGTTCAAAGGAAGGGCTCGTAAATCGATCATTTGTACGAGATAATCGCTCCTCTAGCTGTGCATAGTGTTGGTCCATATTCATGGATAACATCATGGCTAATTGATTTTTCCAAAGAGGAATAAGTGTCACAATTGAAAATTCAATTTTTTCAGCCAGTGTTTGATTTGCTTGCTGAATCATGCGTATTTGTGGTGCTGTTTGTAAAGCCACCTGTTGAGATACTTGTAAATCATAAATACGCTGATCTAGACGTTCAATTTGAGCAGCAAAATCATTGAGCTGTTGGACTGCAAGAGGTTGCTGCGATGTCTGAACACTAGTTACCTTTGCCGGAAGCTCCACTTCAATAGCTTGCTGTTTTTTCATTTGTCCTGCTGCAATAGCAGTTGCTAATTCCTCAAAGAATCCTCTATTTTGGCCGTAAAGTTCTTCAAGCATTTCAACATCTTTCATCATTTGTAGCTGGGCACGTTCAAGCTGAACACCAATCCGTTCTACTTGGATACTAATCCGTTCGAACTCCGTTAATGTTTGCTTAAGAGGGCGCTCTGTTTTACCAAACATTTTTTTGAAAAAAGACTGCTTTTTTGGCTCTAAGGCATTAGGGTCTACACGGTCTAATGTTTGCATTAATGAATCTAACATTTGACCAATTTTAGTAACATCTTTTTGCTTTACTTGTGCTAGCATGCGATCCGCAAATTGAGAAAGAGCGCGCTGGGAATCGTGTCCCAATGAAAGCACGGATTCGAAGTTTGCCAAGTCAATTTGACTAGCATTTAGAAGAGCACGACTTTGTGCAAGAGGCGATAGCGTTTCATACGTCGCCATCGCCTCGTTCGTTGTCGTTTCTAAATAAGATTCGACAAGGGGGGAAATACCTTGAATTGTATTTAGTTGAAATGCGTGATTATTTCCTGTCACTTATCATCGCCTCGCCATTCCAATTGTTCTCTTCGTCTGTTATTGGAACGATTCGCGAATTCGATTTCCATTTGAAGGTGATCGATATCAGTAGAAAGCGCATCCTTTAAATCACTTTGAATCGTATCATTTAAGTCTGTAAGTGTTTCTCGTGTTTTTGATAATGTCACTTGAATTTCCTTATCCTTCACAGGCTGCTTCGAAAGCATCGAATATTTATCCGTTAATTCGACAGCAGAAGGTAGATGCGCGTAAAAAAATTGTTCAACATTATAAAACTTTCGTGGATCTGTCTTCACAACTTTCACGATATTTTTTGAAATACGTGTCATTTCGAGTAGTTGCTTAAATGCTGATACAGAGCGTACTCGTAAATAGTTTTGGCTTAAAGTTTGAATGTTTTTATTAGCTGTTTTCACTTGGGTTTCAATAAGTTTATATTCTTCTTTTGTGATACCTGCTATTTGCATAACTTTCTTTTTCTGTCTATGTCTCAGCAACGCTGTACTCGTTGCGTATGTTCCAGCAAACAATAAACCACCAAGGAAGAATCCTGGATTTGCCGCAATTGCTGCGATAGAAACAGTTGTTAGAGAAATAAAGAAGCTAGCGGTATGTCTAGAGAAAAACTGTCCGACACTAAGCATTGTTTCTTCCTCCTTGCTTTTCAATATGTCTATCTTCTTATACGAAATAATCGACATAAAGTTTCAATGAAAAAATAAACCTTACATAAATTTTACTTCTATTTGTTAACTTTCACAATGATAATACATAGGAATAAGAAATTTCTTACCAGTTTTATGATGAAGATGAAAAACAATACAATATAAGTGGGAGATCAACTGCCCGTAAAAGCCCGATTGAGGCCGACACGATGTTGGTCACACAAGCGTTTCCGCAGGATGGGGAGTACTTAGCTTGTGTTCCTCTACAACAATCAGTGAGGATGAGGAAAACCCCCACTGATAGAAGTTTTACGATTTATAATCGGGGAATTTTTGTGGCGCATCGCCTTTTTAGTAACATGTGTCCTAAAACGATCTTGTACTTCTTTCAATCAAACATAAATCATGTGGATAGATACATCTTTATTTTGGTCTAATTCTTATAAAAAAAACTGTCTTTTTACTTTTTGAATACATTCGGGCAAAAATTAAAGAAAGCACATTACTATATTATGTATTAAATGGAAGGTGGTATTTTATTGTTTAAAAATTCTTTGTTTAGTATTGGTTTTTGTTGTAATACTAGTAGCCTGTTCTAAAAAGGAATTACGATAAAAATATGTCTGATTAAAGAGATGCTTGTAAAAATATCTTACCAGTAAAGGTACACCTTGAAAGAGAAGGCATCCACGAATGGTGGTATGGGTGCCTTCAAATTTCACATAAGTTTTCAATAATAACAGAAATCACGAATAAACTAATCTAATCATTTAATCCTTTTCCATCGAGAATTTGCTTCATATATTTTTCAATCCGTGATACTCGAGTTTTGGATTGTTTAGGTTGAGAAAAATATAGAATGTATGCTCTTTGTCGTCCTGGCGTCAATTCTTCAAAAGCCGTTTTTAAGGCAGGGGTTTCATCGAATTTATTTTCAAGCTCTTCAGGAATTATGATTTCTGTATTCTTTTTAAAATTCACTTCCAAGCCAGCTTTTTCAACTTCAACAGCTTGATGAATATAGTCTTTCAAGATGTTTTCCATTGCAATTATTTCTTGAACATTGGTGAACCGAATTTGACGTGCAGCCTGTACATTTTCCGTTTGTTGGACTAGAATCTTGTGGGTATCCTTTAACAATGCTCCTTTGTGGAACAAAAGTGCACAATAATCTTTAAATCCATGTATTAAAACAATGTTTTTTTTCTCTAAAGTGTAACAAGGATGCATCCATTTAAAATCTTCGGAAAGCTCACAGTCAAGAACGATTCTTCTTAACTCTTGATATTCTTCCTGCCACTTTTTTGCCTTGCCTAAAAATTCATCAACCTTTGGATTCATTCTACTATTTGTCATAAGGAACACCCCTCTATTATCAATTTCTCCAATTGGTTTATAATAAAACATTACTTGCTGTCATGTCTAGACTTAAATCCAAGGAAAGTGATGCAAGGAACAATAAGCATAATGAACAATTTAGAAATGTCATTGGCATTAACCAAAGCGGAAGTGTCTTAAATGAGCCAACGCTTGCATACAGTGTTTGGAAGCATATATTTGAAAGGATGTTAGGATAAATGAAAGTTACAGTTAAAGAATGGCGTGTAATGTCTGATCACAATAAACAATTACTTTTAAATGCGGTAGCAACTAAATAAAACATAGATGAAAAGGGGAATGATACATGCAGCAACAAACACAACACATTTTAAGAACAGTCGCACACGAGAATAGTAGCAACGCATATATTTTATCTGTACAGATGATTCATTAGAGGTTATAAAAGGTACTGTAGCTAAGAGGGGAAGAAAGAGAGCAATTAGAGAGAAATAATAAAGCATTTAAATAATTATTTGCACTTGCTACGGCAGGTGTTTTTTTGTGGAATGTAAAATAAAAAGGACTGGGAAGTTAACCCCAATCCTATTTAAACTTGCCACCAGCAACGTCATTTTAGATAAACCGTGTTCATTAATTATAGGCAATAGCCAAAAAACTTGATAAACCTCGGTCTTACAACTCTTCAAAAATAAAGGAGCCGGACTATACAATGTCCGAATCCATTCGTACATACCCCTTTAATTCATCATATAGCTCCAATGTAAATGAGTTGGAATCTGCTTGTGGGCTAACCCCTTTTTGAACAAATACGAGAAATTCTTCTATTGCTTTTTTTGATCCTTCTACTTCGACTTCAATTTGTTCTTGAGCATTTAGCTTACAATAACCCTTTAATCCTAATTCAATTGCTTTTTGTTTTATGAAAAAACGGTAGCCCGTTCCATAAACATCGCCAAAAAACTTAATCAGCGCTCGTTTGTTCACGCTAAAAACCTCCTATTAGATAAGAAGGGGATTGAGCCCCCCCTGATTAGTGCATCACTCGTTCTTTTTCTAAATAAGAAATTAAGTTATTGATATAGTAGAGAACCTTCTTAGAAGCTTCGTCTACCTCTTTTAAATGAATTTCAGCTTGTTGAATATTACCAGCTCTGTGCGCCTCTGCTGCATATTTTGCCGATTCATGAACACGTAAATGATAAGCGTCTAAATCACGATAATCTTGTAAGTGTCCGAAACGTTCTACAGTGCGTTCAGAAGTATACCATTTACCAAGACGACAATCTTTGTGGGAAGAAACATCATTTGGCTCTACTTTTTCAAGGCCGAGGAACATATTATAAATTCGCCATTTCCATAGAATATGATCTGCCTTCGATAGTTGTAAGAGTGCTATGGACGATAGATTAACATTATTATTGTCAATAATATCATTGCGGAAACGATTAATTTCTATCCCTAATACGTGAATGTCACTAGACGTATTATGGCTATAGTCGCGAATATCATCTTGAAGGCTAGAGATTTCAATCATTCTTGCAGAAACCTCATCGATTGCTGCTGCCTGTTCCTGTGAAATTGCAGCTGTATTTGTGACATCAACATTAATACCTTCAATTGCACTAACAATGGCGTTTAATAATGGTAATGATTCTTTAGCCTCCACTGTTGCATCTTTAATAATAGCTGTCGTTTCAGTAATGGAGCTTGAGACTTCATTCGAATAGCTTTTTAAATGATGCACATTTGTAGATACCTCACTAAGTGCCGACACGGTTCCTTCAGCAAGCTTACGAACTTCTTGTGCAACTACTGCAAAGCCCTTACCATGTTCACCCGCACGTGCTGCCTCAATGGAAGCATTCAATGCAAGTAAATTTGTTTGATCGGCAATTTGGTTGATTAAGGTTACGACATGTTCAATATCATTGACACGCTTTTGTAATTCTGAAAAAGACTCAACAATCGTTGTAAACGTTTCTTCTGTTTTAAAGATTTCAGTTAGTGCATGTTCAATGGCATTTTTTCCTTTAACAGCGTGATCTACAGACTCTGTTGTTTTCTCAGAAATTTGAGAGGACATACGTGCCACCTCGTTAATAGAAGCGGCAATTTCTTCAGTTGCTGCGGTAGAGGATTGGATTTCTTCATTCTGTTTATCTAAACTAAATACTAAATCTTTCATGTACATGATTTTAGCATTGACGTCCATTAATGAAGAAATTTCACCTACAACATTTTCAATAATGCGCTCCGTCAACACTTCAATGAGTAATTCCTGATCGACATTGACAGCAGCTTGGAAAGATTTCATGTATTCAAAGGCTTTATAAGGTTTTAAACCAAAATTATGTAATATGTATGTAGTAATATAAAAGGAAAATTGATTGAATACAACAATTAGCTTACCAGGCTCGTACTGATGTTCTCGCAATAAATTGAAAAATTTAACGGTTTCATCCACATATTCATCGTCACGAGTAGCTAAGAAAAATTGAGTTAAGTATCGATTAATATTTTCTTCACTAATCATTAGCTGAGAGGAGGGTGAGATTTCACTTAAATAATGATGGAAAATGTAATTCATGGAAGGCGTGATTTCTTTTAATTTATTGTAGAGAGCTTTTAAATTCTCTTCATCTTGAGAATTGAAATTGTTAAATGCTAGTGTTTTATTGAAGCGGCCAGTTGCATTTAAATTTGTACCACGCTTTAATAATTCCTCGAGTTCAGCCTTAGGTCTAATACTTGAAAACATAAAAAAAACCTCCCAAAAGTAATGAATAATAAGGTAATAATAGCATATTTCGGGGTGTTTTAATAGACATTTCAGATGTGTTTGCTAAAATGAAAATATCTTATGACAGCAGGGATGGGCAAATTATGTATACAATCATTTACATGAAAGCGGATTACGAGCCTTGGTGGAAATTTGAAGGCTGGGAAGCTTTTATTCAAACAAGTGAAACATTTGAAACGGAAGAGCTATTTGAGTTGGCATTACAACGAAAATTGGATCATTTTCGATTAACATATGAAAATGAAGCAACAAAAGAAGGGAAATATTGGGCCTTTTGGTCAGAGCATGAAAGCTTTTACTGTGAAGGATGTGATGATGATGCACAAGTATATCACGGTATTATGGCATTAAAGTCAGAAGAGATGAGGTAATTTTATAAAAAAAACAATTTTCTTTATTTGACAAAATTATGAATGGTGGTTATACTTAGGTTAACAATTTAATTGCTTCACCGGAAACATGAATTCACATATTACAAAAAGTGATCGCGTTAGTTCGGTACTCTTTGTAATATGTGAATTTTTTTCATACGCTGAAGAAATTACATATTGTTCACTTTTATTTTTTGGAGGTTTTCTTAAATGAAACAAGGTACAGTAAAATGGTTTAACTCAGAAAAAGGTTTTGGATTCATCGAAGTTGAAGGTGAAAACGACGTATTCGTACACTTCTCAGCTATCCAAGGCGAAGGTTTCAAAACTCTTGACGAAGGTCAAAAAGTGGAATTCGAAGTTGTAGATGGCAACCGCGGACCACAAGCTGCTAACGTAACTAAACTTTAATTCTCAGTAATTAAAATTACTTTCGTTAAACTTAAGGCATCCTATTGATATAGGATGTCTTTTTTTGCATTCTTTCAACGTTAAGGGTTTTGATAATTATATTATGTAAACAAGTTTGAAGCTACTTGTGACAAGCAGCTTCAGTTGTTGTCACAATAACTGTGCTATTGTAATAGATGTTGTAACACTTGAACCGGTATAAACAAACCGACACGACCATATGGATCTTTTTTCATCGTTGCAAAGACGATTCCGATAACCTCACCATCAGCATTTATGACAGGACTCCCACTATTTCCTCGATAAACAGGGGCCTTCATCATCATTACGGGTTCCTGCCAATCATCTAGATATGTTGATTCAAGTAGGGTACCTTCATTAGCAATGCCCGTAAAGGCTAGCGGATTGCCAATAAAATAGACATGCTCATTTTTGCTATAGCTAGGATTTTCGGCGAGGGGGAGGGACGGTAACTTGTCAGCAGTTACTTTCAACAATGCTAAATCAACATCTGGATAGTTTTGCAGTAACTCCGCTTCCATTAAGCCTTCCTCAGGAAAAATGACTAAAAATTTATCAGCATTTTCTACAACATGCGCATTCGTTACAACAAGACCATCTGGAGAAATAGCAAAGCCTGTACCTTTACTAGAACCCGTAGATACTTCTACAACAGCCTTCTTATAGGTTTTGATATCTTCTTGCGCCGATAACTTAGTAGATACCTTCAAAAATTCAATAGCAGGAATGGTATAAATTTGAAAGATAAGAGCAAATGTATTCAAAAATAACACAAATGCCATACTCCAGACAACCCATTTGACAATCGGTTTTTGTTTTTTTGGCTTTTTACCACGCTGGCGTTCTTCCTGTTCTTGCGCTAACGCTTTTTGCTGTTCAGCAAGGACAAGCTCGATCAATTCTTCTTCTGTCAGTTCTTCTTCAGTTGATGACCTATGTATATCATTCATCAAAACTCCCTCCTTACCTAAAATGAAAAAACGCCGACCCTGTGTTCCAAACCCTATCTACTATTTTCTCTCATTATACTCGGTGTTCCTAGGTTATACGAATGTTAGGAAAACCAGTTTTCTAGAAAGCTAATCTTCTTATTAGTTGCATCGACACGTACACGTAGACCAATAGGCATGGCATGGAGAGGGTGTGTGTGGCAGCAATCGACATCAGCGATAATTGGAATAGCACAATCATCGAGCTGCTCTAGCAACACATCATAAGGCTTTCTCCCAGTGCCTAAATCATCGTATTGTTCATGCTTTCCTAAAATAATTGCGGAAGCTTTGTCCAAAATACCGTGCAATTTTAGCATGGCAAAGTTTTTCTCAACAACTGCAATTGTTTTAGATGTATCTTCAAGAAGTAAAATATCTCCTTCTTTGATTTGAGGGAAGTAAGGTGTTCCAATAAAGCCGTACATCGTATTTAGATTTCCACCGATTAGACGCCCTTCAGCTATCCCAGGGTGTACCGTTATCCATGAATTATCATGCTGTGTTTTTTCAGAAGTCTTTTCTAACCAATTTAGTCGGTCATCTGTCCAAATTGGTGGGATTGGCATGTCATAGGGAATCGATAATGAATGTAAAAACAAATCTTTAAAATATTGCTCTGTATAATGGACAAATGGAGGAAATTCACCAAATGTAGAAGCTACAGAAGGTCCATAAAAAACAGGAACGCCAGTCTTTGCATACATGGCAAGAAGTATGGCGGTAACATCAGACAACCCTACGAGTATTTTGGGGTTGTGCTTTAGGGCTTGGTAATCTAGATAGGGAAGCATACTATTGGCGTTCGTACCACCCATTGTCGGTAAGATCATTTTGATTTGGGGATCACGAAGAAGGGCATTAAGCTCCTGAGCTCGTTCTTTAGGTGTCCCTGAGCGGTAAAAATCCTCTTTGCCAGTTAAAGACCCTTCTTTTATGGTAAAGCCTAGCGCTTGTAGACGTTCCTTGCCTCGTTCATAGCGAGCTTTTGCTGTCACCGTAGCTGGTTTGGAGGGCGAGTAAATGCCAATTGTATCGCCTTTTTTTAATGGGGAAAACATAAAATACCTCTTTCTATTTAAATTATTTCAGCGGTTGTCCAAAACATCCGCTGAAATAATTTAAAGCCTCCGGCGGATGTCACGGAATCGGAAAGGAGTTCTTTGTGCAAGCACAAACCCGATTCCGGACTCAATTATGCCAAGGAATAATTGATCATCAGACAAAGCTATTATACATGATTTTACAATTTTATGAGGGGATACTTGAACTTTAGCATTGCGGTGTAAAAGTGACTAAAAAATATTGTTATATTAGATTATAAAATAATAATATTATGTAAACTTAAGAGCAGAAACTTGTAAGAGAGTTGAGAATTTACTATGATAGAAATGAAATTACCAAAAATGGGGGGTATTCTTATGTATCGACAAGTGAATGATTTTTTACATGAGTGGACAGCTGCATCTCAAGGGACGCTTCAAGTATTGAAGGCAGTAACGGATGAAAAGCTAGGACAAAGCATCGTGGAAGGCCACAGTACACTTGGCTGGTTAGGCTGGCATTTAGTTGGGGCTGCTGGATATTTTAGTTTTTTAGCAGGTTTAAAAGTGCCGATGATTCGTCAAGAAGATCCTATTCCAGCTACGGCTGCTGAGATTGTAGCAGCTTACGAAAAAGTAGTAAATGGCGTGAAAGAAGAAGTAGCAAAGCTATCCGACGAGGATTTAGCGGAGGAAGTAAAGGGCTTTGTAGGTCCAATACAAAGAGGCGCATTATTACGTGCCATGATCGATCATCAAACACATCATCGAGGACAAATGACAGTGCTCCTACGTCAAGCAGATTTACCAGTACCAGGCGTAATGGGTCCTACGAAGGAAATGCAAAAATAAACAAAAAATAATCTGACAGTTGCTTTATAAGTAAAGAAAGTTAGAATCTACAAGGCACCCATAAGAATTAAATCCATACAAAATAACAGGGTTCTCCTTTTTAATAGGAGAACCCTGTTGTTATTAGCTTAAACCTTGGCTATCTTTCCATTCAAGGAATTCATCATAAGTTAATAGTTTATCTAAAATTGTGCCGTCTTCACGGATTTCGATGACACGGTTCGCAATTGTTTGGATGAACTGATGGTCATGAGATGTGAAGAGCATTGCACCTTTGAAGCGCATTAGTCCTTCGTTTAGTGCCTGAATAGATTCAAGGTCAAGGTGGTTCGTTGGTTCATCAAGTAAAATAACGTTTGCTGTTGCAAGCATCATTTTAGAAAGCATACAACGTACTTTTTCTCCTCCTGATAGTACAGAAGGGGATTTTTTTACTTCCTCACCAGAGAATAGCATACGACCTAAGAAGCCGCGTAAAAAGCTTTCTGTTTCATCATCAGGAGAATATTGGCGTAACCATTCCACTAATGATTTCTCTGAACCTTCGAAGTATTTATCGTGATCATTTTCAAAGTAGCTTTGAGATGTTGTTACGCCCCATTTGAACGTACCAGCATCTGCTTTTCTTTCGTCCATTAGGATATCAAGAAGAGCCGTTTTTGCCATTGGATTACCAAGTAAAATGATTTTATCTTCTTTGTTCATTGAAAAGCGAATATCTTTAAATAGTGTTTCGCCTTCATTGCTTGCTGTAAGGCCATCCACTGTTAACACATCATTACCGATTTCACGTCCAGTTTGGAAGTTGATGAATGGATATTTACGGCTAGAAGGTTTAATGTCGTCAAGCTCGATTTTATCCAGCATTTTTTTACGAGAAGTCGCTTGGCTAGATTTCGAAGCGTTCGCAGAGAAACGAGCAACGAATGCTTGTAGTTCTTTAATCTTTTCTTCTTTCTTCTTGTTTTGGTCTGCCATCATTTTTTGTGCTAATTGGCTAGACTCATACCAGAAGTCATAGTTCCCAACATATAATTGGATTTTTGAGAAATCAAGGTCAGCAATATGTGTACATACTTTGTTTAAGAAGTGACGGTCATGGGATACGACAATAACCGTATTTTCAAAGTTAATTAAGAATTCTTCTAACCATTGGATTGCCTTTAAGTCAAGGTGGTTGGTAGGCTCATCTAGTAATAGAACGTCAGGTTTACCAAATAGAGCTTGTGCTAATAATACTTTGACTTTGTCAGAACCTTCAAGGTCAGCCATTAGCATATAGTGAAGCTCATCGCCAATCCCTAATCCGTTTAATAATGTTGCTGCTTCTGAGTCAGCTTCCCAACCATTTAGGTCAGCGAATTCACCTTCTAATTCAGCAGCACGCATGCCATCTTCATCAGAAAAGTCTTCTTTTGCGTAGATAGCGTCTTTTTCAGCTTTTACTTCCCAAAGACGTTTGTTCCCCATAACAACTGTATCTAATACATTGAATTCATCGTATTCAAAGTGGTTTTGTTTAAGGACAGATAAGCGTTCGTCCTTACCCATTGATACGTGGCCTTCCTGGGCTTCGATTTCACCAGAAAGAATTTTTAAAAATGTTGATTTACCGGCACCATTTGCCCCGATTAAACCGTAGCAATTCCCTGGTGTGAATTTTATATTTACGTCTTCAAATAGTTTACGATCGCCATAGCGAAGACCTACATTACTTACTTGAATCATGCAAGTTCCTCCTTTTTTCACAATGGCACTAGTATATCATGAAATATGTTCCATAGTCTATAAACATTATTAAACCAACGTTTATCGTATTTAAAGTATTGATTAGCCAGGACTCCTTTAACAGCTACTTATATACTGAAACTGAATAAAGATACAGACGCCGTTTCCATCTTTTCTATAGGTGTAATTTTTCGAGAGAAAGAGGATAGTATCTTTGGTTAATTTTTTACCATAAGAAAACAATTACAAAGACCTACAATATTTTGATAGGTTCCATTTGCTTCAATACTACATTATCGACTAGAATGGTTCTATATCTGTTTTTTGTTTTAGGTTATACATACATCTTTATCGTTTCTTGTGTGCTTAATGCATTTGAATTCTTAAAGTGAAATTCTGCAATTGCAGCCCCTGCACTTCACCTCTACAAATGCCGGTATAGGTAACTGTCAGTAGAAGGTTATCATTCATAATATTTTTGTGCCGCATCGTTCGGAAATGATATCACTTGTTCGGACGATAGAAAATGAAACCCACATTTTGAACTTATCACGCTGAGTTCTTCATGTTAAAGAGGGATTCGTTCAGCTGCATGAATAACTATTTTGAATATCGGAACTGAAGCGACCTTCTAGGTTTGCTACGAACCCACGTTAATGTATCAATTCATCAAGCTAATGTGAAATCGTTAATAAATGTAACAAAAACCATGTTCAACTCGTCTTTTAAAGGTGAACATGTTAGTATAACAAGAGATTCAGATGGGAATTTTATCTATTGGAGGTATGTTATGGGTAAGGGCTTGCTGTGGTCAGCCATTTTAATAGTAGTAATTGTACTAGGAATAGGAAGCTATTATCTAATTTCAGAAATTAGAAGTGAGATGGCCTATAAAAAACTTGTGGAAAACTTTGAAAAGCCAATTCCTATAAAAAACATAGATGAAGAATATGATGTGATTGTTATTGGCGGAGAGCCAGAAGGAGTTGCGGCGGCAGTATCAGCAGCTCGTAATGGGGCTAAAACACTGCTAGTAGAAAATCGTGAGGATTTAGGAGGGCTATTTACGTATGGAATGCTAAATTTCCTTGATATACCTCGAAATGACGATAAAAGATCAGTCAGTATGGGCATTTTTAAAGAATGGCACGAGCTGGTAAAAGGCAAAGATGCATTTGGCATTTTAGGTGCTAAGGCGGCCTTTAAAAAGCTTGTCGATGACGAACCAAATTTAACGCTTTCTGTACAAACGGAAGTCATGAATGCCAATGTTGATAATCATCAACTAACATCTGTGAAATTAAAAAATAAATATGGTACGTATGTTGTGAAAGGTAAGGCATTCATTGATGCAACACAGGATGCTGAATTTGCTGCAATGTCAAAAGTCCCTTTTTTCATGGGTGGAGAAGATATTGGCATAAAGGATAAAAGAATGGCTGTTACGTTAATGATTCATTTGAAAAATGTTGATTGGGATAAAGTGAAGACAGCAGCAAACTCTAATACTTTCGGTGGTGCTCACTTAAATGATTCAGTTATGTGGGGGTTTACAAAGCTTCATGATGACTACAAGCCTGTGGAAGAAGGTACGAGATTACGAGGCTTGAATTTAGCAAAAGTAGATGATGAATATTACATTAATGCTTTACAAATTTTCCACATAGATGGCTTGAATAAACACTCGAAACAGGAAGCAATCGATAAAGGAAAGAAAGAGACAGAACATATTTTACGTTATTTAAAAGAGCAGTTTCCTGGCTTTGAAAATGCTGAGATTGTGAGCTATCCAGAGGAACTATATGTCAGAGAAACAAGACATATTTGGGCAGAGTACCAATTACCGATGTCCGATGTTTGGAAGAATAGCGATCACTGGGATAGTATTGGCTTAGGTGCTTACCCGGTTGATGTTCAAGCACAAACACCTCATGATTATGGATATGTAATTTCGGCTCCAAAGCAATACGCCATTCCTTTCCGTTCGTTAGTACCTAAAGAAATCGATGGCTTGCTCGTGGTGGGACGTTCTGCAGGTTATTCATCGCTCGCAGCAGGCAGTGTACGTGTGGTTCCAACGGGTATGGTGACAGGAGAAGCGGCAGGAGCAGCTGCAGTATTAGCTATTAAACACGATGTGAGCTTTAGAGAAATGAGCAAGAACAAAAAGCTCATCAATACCTTAAGAGAAAATTTAAAAAAACAAGGGGCTTTTGTGGATCAATTTTCTGTGGATTATCCATATAAAGATGAATGGTATGATAAATCGATTCAAACATTAATCAATTACGGACTCGTTGTTGGTGGTTACTCCAATGACTTATTCGTTGAAGATAAGGCAACAAAGATTAAATTCGCGAAAATGCTAAAAGAGGGCATTCTACGTGCCTACCCAGAAAAGACGAAAGAACTGGGAGATAAGCTGGATACCGTTATCTATAAAGTAGCTAATAAGGAAAAGGATCCGATCACAAGAGATGAAGTTGCAGATTTCTTGACGGAAGTACTTATAGGCAAGTCAAGTACAAATAGCTGGGATTTATTGATTGAAAAAGGTATTATCAGTGGAAAATTAGCGCAAAGAATTTCAGAAAATAAGGAACTACAATTAAAAGAGATGTATGCCATCATGGCTGAGGTCATTCATTATGCAGAAAAGGAACATTCTCACTCGTGAGGAATGTTCCCTGGCAATATCATATAGGTTCGAAATAAAGTTTAAAATAAACGATAGAAACTCCACTTTGAAAAAATTCAAAATGGAGTTTTTTCTTTAAGTACAAATTTTATAATCTTGCTTACATTTATGTGTCTTATTACAAAGAAATTTACCAGTATGTCGGCAGGCTTTTTTGTTACGCCACAGTAGGGGAAGGTAATCGAATCAAAGTACAGCTAAACCTTGCGACCCAAAGTAAGGAAGCAAGCTGCTTAATGTATATGCTCTCTTTGTTATGTAAATCCTTAAAATGGATGTAAATGGTATGTAAGAAAAAAGACCTGTTGACTTAAATAGGGGACTACTGTAAAATGTTTCAAAATTAAGGATAAATTCGATGAAAAAGAGAGTAGTTTATGGAGCAACTGGAAAGCGAGTTAGGGGCGGTGTGAGCCTAATACAGGAACCATAAATGAAACGCACTTTGGAGAAGATTCTCGAATTAGTAGTAGAGAATATCGGGGAGTCACCTCGTTAGCAATGGAAAGTGGTCATTTGATATGGCAACTAGAGTGGTACCACGGGATAACTATGCTCTCGTCTCTATTTTTTAGAGACGGGAGCTTTTTTATTATTAATAAAATAGAAGAAAGGAAGATAAGAGATGAACATAAATGAACAAATAGCTAAAAGTATTGCTGTTGCATTAGATAATCAGCTGACAGAAACAGAAGTTGTACATTTATTAGAAAAACCGAAAAATTTGGAGCTAGGGGATGTAGCTTTTCTATGCTTTACCCTTGCAAAAAAATTGAGAAAATCGCCTCACATTATTGCTACAGAGATAAAAGACAATGTGGAATGTAATTACATTCAGGATGTTCAAGTTGTTGGTGGATACGTCAATCTATTTTTACATCAGTCCATCATTACACAACAGGTGCTTAACAAAATATCAACAGAACAACATTTATACGGGAGCCAGCAGCAATCGAAGGGAAATATCGTTTTTGATTTTTCTTCCCCTAACATCGCCAAGCCTTTTTCCATGGGGCATTTACGTTCTACAGTGATCGGCAATGCTTTAGCAAATATTGCCGAGAAAAATGGCTATAAAGCAATTCGCATAAATCATTTAGGGGACTGGGGAACACAATTTGGTAAATTAATTGTTGCCTATAGACGATGGGGAGATCAACAAACGATTAAAGCTGCACCAATCGCGGAATTATTAAAAATTTATGTGAAATTCCATGAAGAAGCAGAGAAAGACGATTCACTTAATGATTTGGCACGTGCCGCCTTTAAAGCATTAGAGAATGGTGACGAGGAGGCGCTAGCTCTATGGCAATGGTTTAGAAATGCATCATTAGAAGAATTCAAGATCATTTATCAGTTGCTTGGAATTGACTTTGATTCATTCGATGGGGAAGCCTTCTACAATGATAAAATGGCCGCGGTTGTGAAAGAGTTAGAAGACAAGGAGCTACTTGTAAAATCTAAAGGGGCTTATGTTGTGGAAATCGACAATATGCCTCCATGTTTAATGACTAAAACAGATGGTGCTACGCTCTACGCGACTCGTGATTTAGCGGCTGCTTTTTATCGTCAACAGCAATATAACCCAAAAAAGATATTTTATGTTGTGGGTAATGAACAATCTCTTCATTTTAAGCAACTATTTCACGTTATAGAGAAAATGGGCTATGATTGGGCAACAGACTTACAGCATGTGCCTTTTGGGATGATTCTTAAAGACGGTAAAAAAATGTCCACTCGTAAGGGGAAAATTGTTTTATTAGGGGAGGTGCTGACTGAAGCGATTGCTACGGCGAAGCGCAATATTGAGGAAAAAAACCCAACGCTAGGGAAAAAAGATAGTGTAGCCCATCAAGTTGGTGTAGGAGCGGTTATTTTTAATGATTTAAAAAATGATCGTCTACATGATATTGAATTTTCAATTGAGCAAATGATGAATTTTGAGGGAGAAACTGGCCCATATATTCAATATACTCATGCTCGAATCACATCTCTTTTAGAAAAAGGCAATGTAAAAAGTCACGAGGTATCTTTTGACAAATTAGGTGAGCAAGCATGGCCAGTTATTTTATTACTAGAACAGTTTCCGAAAGTGGTTACCAATGCATTTGAGCAAGCAGAACCATCACAAATTGCCAGATACTCCTTACATGTAGCTCGTTTATTTAACAAATATTATGCTCACAATAAAGTTTTAGCAGATGAAGCGCTACAACAATCACGTTTAGCATTTTGCCAATGTGTAGCCATTATTTTAAAAGAATCATTAGCATTATTAGGGATTGAAGCGCCAGAAAGTATGTAGGATCTCACAACGCATCTACTTCATCGAGGTAGATGTGTTATCTTCATTCAGTAGGTGTTTGAACACCCACTGAATGAAGATAAAGCCTCCGGCGGATGTCACGGATTTTGAAAGGAATTAATAAAAGGATGTTAGCCTAAACCCTTCGCATCCTGCGAAAACGGCTAACTGACCTGCATCGTGCAGGCCTGAGCACAATTCAAAATCAGGACGCAATTACGCCAAGGCGAAATTGATTTAAAAATAAATTTCCTTTTTAATAATAATATTTTGAATGTTGATTATAAGTCATTTTTCATAGCAAAGCTAAAAAAGAATTCCTTTTTATAGGTATAACGAATTGCATAAAAGAGGTTTGTCGTATTTTTATAGTATATGATTTAAAATAATATTATTATGTAAACTTGAAACGTAGGAAAACCTTGTTTATGATAGAAAAGAAAAGATGTTAAAAGAAAGTTTTGGTGAACGTATGCGGAGAAAGATGCTCATTCTTGGAGCAACAGCCTTCCTATTAACAGGCTGTGGTAATCAAACAGTGGCAGAGATGCTTCATATCAAAAAATCCGAGGTGAAATCAGAAAAGGTAGTGACGAAGCAGGAGGAAAAAATTGTACCAGAGGTAAAAGTAATAGGCGAGATTGGAACTGGTGCAGGTATCATCGTTAAAAAAGAAGATGCTAAGCTTTATATTGTGACCAATGGTGCGCTTGTGGCGTCAAAACCAACTGCTCTCGTACAATTTAATAATGATAAGCTCGTGGAAGCAAATGTGCATTATATGTCTACAGCCCATAATATCGCCATTTTACAGGTTGCATCCAAAGCATCAGCAATGGTACCGACCGTATATAGTGGGGAATTAGATCAGCTAGCTGTGTATGTCGATGGCTTACCGAACATTATAAAAAAATACAGTGACAGGATAGCGGCCTATTACATAGATGTTGAACAAGCTTTACCTTTAGGGAGCCCTGTTATGGAAGCGGACAATGGTGAATTTGTGGGCATTTATTTTAATCGTCAGCAAAAAGGCGTTACACAGCCATACATATTGCCATTTACAGAGATTGCACCGTTATTGGATGAATGGATTGAAAATGGTATGAAGCCAAGTGATCGATTATCTCAATCAAAAAATTTGTATCCTTATATCGAACAGGGTGATAAAGAAGCAGTTCAGCAAGCTATTGAAAAATATGGTAAGAATGTTTTTGCCTATAATACCGATGAAATAAAGATATTTTTAGATACATTTCATAAGCATTTAAAAGCAGCGGTTGCGATACAGGATGCTAGTGTGATGAAACCTATAGTAGGCGCAGACGATTTGCAAAGTACGCTAGATAGTATGATTGCTTACTATGCCTCCAAACATGCAAAAATTCATTTTTCTGATACGACGATTAAAAATATCGAAATGAAAGGACAAAATATAATTGTTCATGCAAAAACGGAGTATGTACTAACAAATTCTGCCGGTCAGCAGGCACTTGCCAACTCTATGATGATTTATGAAATAAATAAAAATGAACAGGGCGAGTATAAGCTTATTCGCCTAACTGAGGAGTGAAACATTGGATGCAGCAAGCAAGACAAATGCTACAACATCATTTTGGCTATGATTCATTTCGTAATGGACAGGCACAGATTATTGAACAAACATTACGAGGTCAATCAAGCCTTTGTGTGATGCCAACTGGCGGTGGAAAATCCATTTGCTATCAAATTCCAGCCTTGATGCTAGATGGCCTCACAGTTGTTATATCCCCACTCATTTCTCTAATGCAAGACCAAGTGGAAGCATTACGTGCGGCAAATATTCCGGCTGCCTATATAAATAGTACCTTATCTGTGCAAGAAGTGAATGAGACGATGCAGCTTGCGAGTGCAGGTTATTTAAAATTGCTTTATATAGCCCCAGAGCGATTAGAGAGTGCATCGTTTTTACAGGCGCTATCCTATTTAACAGTACCATTACTTGCTGTGGATGAGGCACACTGTATATCACAGTGGGGACATGATTTCAGACCAAGCTACCGCGCCATTCAAAAATTATTTACATTATGGCCCGAAAAACCAACTGTTTTAGCGCTTACTGCAACAGCGACACCAGCTGTTTGTGAGGATATTAGACAATTATTAGATATTGAAGAGCATTCTACTGTGATTACAGGTTTTTCGCGCGACAATTTAGCCTTTTCCGTATTAATTGGTGAAAACAAAGAACGTTACATTAAAAATTATTTAGTGAAAAACAAAAATGAAGCTGGTATTATTTATGCAGCAACACGAAAGGCTGTTGACGCTATCTATGAGCTGTTAAGTCGCTCGGGCGAATCAGTAGCCAAATACCATGCGGGACTACCAGAGAACATGAGAATGACCGAGCAGGAGCGCTTTTTAAAAGATGAGGCGCGCATCATGGTGGCCACCAATGCATTTGGGATGGGCATTGATAAAAGTAATGTGCGCTTTGTGATTCACTATCAAATGCCGCGCAATATGGAGAGCTATTATCAGGAGGCAGGGCGTGCAGGACGCGATGGGTTACCGAGTGCATGTATATTGCTTTATGCATCAGGGGATGTCCAGACACAACGCTTTTTAATTGAACAGACGCAGGACGAGGGTCGCATTGCACAAGAATTAGCAAAGCTACAAACAATGGTTGATTATTGCCATACAGAGGGCTGCTTACAAAATGCGATTTTAGTCTATTTTGGCGAAGAAGCAGGGGCGTCTTGTGGTCGTTGTGGTAATTGTAATGATGGACGAGAAACGAAAGATGTAACTGTCGATGCTCAAAAGGTACTGGCGTGTGTTGTGCGAATGGGACAAAAATTCGGTAAGACGATGGTTGCTCAGGTGCTAATTGGTTCCAAAAATCAAAAGATCGCTGAGTTTGGTTTTGCGCGGCTATCAACTTACGGCATTTTAAAGGGCAAATATTCGTCTAAGGATGTCTCCAACTTTATTGAATTTTTAATTGCAGAGGGTTTATTAGCCGTTAAGCATGGCACGTTTCCGACCATCTATGTATCAGAGGGAGGCAAAGAGCTGCTACTTGGGAATCGAACAGTCATGCGAAAAGAAGCTGTTACGGTGCGTAAACTTGTAGAAAATGACCCATTGTTTGAACACTTACGTCTATTGCGTAAAGAGATTGCAGATGAAGAGCAGGTACCACCATTTGTTGTATTCTCTGATAAAACATTACGTGATTTATGTGACAAAAAACCAGCGCAACTTGAGGGATTACGACAAATTAGTGGGATTGGTGAAGTAAAATTCGAAAAATACGGCAAGCGATTCTTCGATGCTCTTCAGTCTTTTTCGGAAACACCATCTAACAGTTAATTCAATAAGATAAAGGAAAAAGTACGTGCTTAATTCAAGAGAATTAGGCACTTTTTTCATTGGCAAAGCATTTTGATTAGAGAATAAAACGAATGCTATTATGTCAAAAATAAAAATTGACTAGACACTATTTGGTGTCTTATAATAAGGACACTGTTTGGTGTCCTATTTGTAAGGGAGGGCGATTTTGAACGAGAAAAATCAAGAGCGTGATGTATATGCGGCTATTGCTGATCCAACAAGACGTGAATTGCTACGTTTGTTGGCAGAGGCCGACGAATTACCTCTTCATGAGTTAACGGCCCAATTTCAAATGGGTCGAACTGCAGTTTCTAAGCATTTAGCTATCCTTAAAGATGCTGATCTTGTCATTGCTCGTAAGGTTGGTAGAGAAACAAGGTATCGGTTGAATGCCAATCCGTTAAAAGAAATTCAAGATTGGGTATCCTATTACGAAGGATTTTGGAAAGAAAGAATGGTTAAATTAAATCTTATATTGGAGGAAAAAAAATGAAAGCAGATGTATCTTTAGATTTTCAATTTACAAGTTCAATCGAACAGGTGTGGAATGCATTAACGGATTCGGATACCCTTGAAAAATGGATATGGAAAAATGACTTTAAACCAATCGTAGGGCATATTTTTCAATTCCGAGCAGAGCCAAATGAATGGTGGGATGGTATTGTAAATTGCGAGGTGCTTGAAGTAAACGAGCCTCATACATTATCTTACACTTGGTCAAGTGCAGGTGAAACCACTACTGTTACATGGACTTTGACAAAAGGTTCAGATGGTACTACTCATCTACATCTCGATCAAACTGGATTCAGCGAAGCAACAAAAGCCCGCCAAGGAGCAATCGAGGGAGCTAAATATGCTTGGACGAACATGGCTACTCAGCTCGAAACAGTGTTAGCATAACTATTGAAAATTATTTCTTCATTTTCTAATGATATCCTGTTTTTAAGCGAAGGTTTAACTAGAAATTGTAATATTCGGCGCTTTTCGGAACACGAAAAGCGTCATTTTTAATGGCCAGTGTAGGTTCAAAACTACATTTAAAGATTTTCTAACATGGTCATACTATATTTAGAGAATGGAGAGGATATCACCTTGAAAATCAATCAACTAATTGCCAACAATATTAATCGTTTAGATGCCGTCTTACCAGAAGATCAATCGTTAGGAATTGCTGGTTTGTCTGGATCAGGTAAAACTACATTTTGTCAAACGATTGGTGAAGAATCCAAAAAACGTCTTGTTTCTTTATTACCAAAAGCTGAATATCAATATTTGTTTCCAAATATCATGGAAACGAATTTCAGCGCCATCAAAATGGAGGACATGCCTTTAGTTCTCTTTTTAGGGAAATCATCCATTTCCACGAATCCACGTTCAACCATTGGTACGCATACAGGCGTTTTTAAAGAGATTCGCGAAAGGCTTGCAGAGGAATATCATCTATCACCAGAAGTTTTTTCTTTTAACAATGCATTAGGCTGGTGTCCTGCTTGTAAAGGACGTGGCACGACTAAAAATGTCGAGTGTAAAAAATGTGAGGGTAAACGTTATAATCCCGAGGTTGAACAATATAAGCTAGAATTATGGAATCAACCACATAGTATTTCCGATATCAACAATTTAAGCATGGAAGCGATTTATTCCCTTTCAGTGGAATTAAATCTTAGCGAAGAAAGACAACATATTCTTGAAAATATAATCAATATGAATATTGGCTACTTAACATTAAATCGCATCATGGGTACACTGTCGGGAGGGGAATTAACACGACTTTACTTGGCAGAATTCATGGCAACTAGTGAAAATACCGTCATTATTATTGATGAAATCTCAGTTGGTCTAGATCATGATACCCTCTTGAAAATTTTGGAACAGGTTAAACAATTGGGCTGTAAGAATCAAATTTGGCTTATTGACCATTCTGATACGGTGCTAGACACAGCTGATGACCATTTGTTCTTTGGGCCAGGCAGCGGAAAATATGGCGGAAAAATTGTCGAACAATCACCGCGTCCAGAACCTGTTTTTGCACAACGAAATCAGGCAATGCCAACAGAATACTATGTATTTCAAGATCTTTACTGTCGTAATATTCAAATGGCTGAAATTCAGGTTCCCAAAAATAGACTTGTAACTTTTTCAGGTGAATCAGGATGTGGGAAATCGACCCTTGTCAATGAGTGTATCTCCAAGGATTTTGTGAAGCGTTATCCAAAAGATAAACTGGTTATGGTAGGGCAAGACCGAAACCAATCAATTACAAGCAGGTCTACCATTGCTACGTTTCTTGATATTAAAAAGAAACTCACAAAATACAGCGACGAGATTGATGATATTTTTCAGCGCTCCATTGAAGATATTATTGAGGAACTGCCAAATGAAGACATCGCACATAAGCGTTTAAGTTTACTAATTAAACTAGGGCTCGGTTATTTAACGTTAGAAAGAAAAACGCAATCCTTGTCGACAGGTGAATTTCAATGTGTCCATTTAGTATCTGAGCTGTTTTCGAACGCAAGAAATCCCCATACGCTATTTATTTTTGACGAGCCTTCAAAAGGTTTATCACAAAATATATTAAATCAATTCATTGATAGTGTAAGGGACATCCTGCAAGATGAATCGATCACCATCATTATGATTGAACACAATGCTTATATGCTAGAAAGCTCTGATTTTATCGTTGATTTTGGAAGAAGACAGTTAGAGCCTGTTCAACATCTTAATGTTGTCAGTCATGATGATTATGTTCGTCATAAGAAGGCTACAGATAGCGTTGAATTGCATATTTCTTCAACACTCAAACAGCAAAAGGGTATTCACTACTTAGAAGAAAATCATATCGACTATTTTAAAAAAGCAGAAAATATCTATAAGGGCGGTATCTTAAAAAGCTTATCATCCATGGCTCGTTTGATTTATGGTGAATACGAATCTAACACAATCGCACCTGTCATCGCCATTGATCTTGAAAGACACTTGTATAGTCAATATAGTTTTCTCTATGAAATTGGTGGACTGATCAACCATATTGTAGCTGCTCATCCGACCAATAAAGATACAAGAAGCTTCGATTTCTTTAGTCAAGAAAATCATTGTCCTAGCTGTTCGGGTCGTCTGGAAATTGAAAAATTTGATGTTGATATCGTTATTCAAGACAAAACAGTACCGTTCTGGGACGGACTAATACGTCCAGAGGTGATGGACGTATTAACATATTATCAATATTCAAAATTACAATTCCTTTTTGATGAGATCAAGAATGAACTTGGTCAAGATATTAGTAAAAGCTACAATGACATGACAGAAGCGGAAAAGCATACATTTTTATATGGTTATTGGGAAAAGTCATTTTATGATAAAGCAAGTAAGTCTTCGAAAAAATGGGAAGGCTTTAATTTTATCCTTGGACGTTATATGGTTATTTCGAATTCAATTATTAAAGAGCAAATGAAAGAATCCAAAGAGAAGATTGCCTGTCCAATCTGTCATGGAGCTGTGCTAAACCATCATAAAAAACTTACATTTGGGAATACTGATATTCGCGAGATTATTCATCAATCGATTGATCAGGTCATAACAACAGTAGGGAAGTTACCACAGCTGGAAAAACTAAAAGCAATTGTTGGTGGCGATATGACCCTTACACAAGATGTCTCCTTACTTCCTAGGGAAATACAAGTCTCGCTGAAAATGTTTGAATTAGAACTGGCAAGCTTTGTCGGTTATGAAATGGTCTTACAAAATGTGTTACCATTCTGGGACAGCATAAAAGGTAACATCGAAGCTATAAGCAGCAAAAATCAGATAACAATCTGTGATTTTGCCAATATTGATGAAACAAGAGAAACCATTATTGATAAGTATTTCACCAATGGAAAATACAAAAAACTAACATATGTCTATGAAGCGTTTGGCTACAAAAAAATTGTGACACAAATTAATAAGGTAAAGGCAAGTCATCCATGTCCATTCTGTAAAGGGAAGAAAGTTATTTCAGAAGATAATCTCCATGATGGCGTCTATAAATTATCGGTACCCTGTGTAAGTTGTGATGCAAGTGGTATTAATGATGAGGGACGAAAGAAAATCGTCGAGGGCATAGATGTGCAAACATGGCTAACTGGCACCGTCAGTGATGTTGTTAGTGAAAATATTGAGGCAGTTGCAAATATTCCAATTTTCAATCGTATTCGTGAGTTGAATAAACGAGATATGATGGCAGTTTATCAATGCCTTGAGCACAATAATTAAATTAGAATAGATGTTCGTCTGTGATAGAAACTCATTTGCAATCATAAATGGCAAATGAGTTTTTATGTTATTGAGGCGACTGTACAAACTTATTCAAGGAACAAGGGTGGTCATTTTTGTATAGAAGGAGCAAAATAAAAAACCCGGAAATAAAATTCCAGGCTTGATTCCTACTTATAGTGCTCCATGACACACTGCCTCGCTTCCGCATTGGCTCTTAAAATTTTTAAGAAAACTGTGCTTTAGCTTAATTCAGTTTTGAGTTAACGGTCAGCCCCACTCATCGGGTTAACCCTCCTTGTCATCGGATTTGAAGTGAAATCTTTAATAGTATAGGTCATTCATTATTTTTCATACTCATTTTTTAAAATAAATGAAATTTTAAGTCCGAAAAATGGTGCAGATTAGTTGAATAAGAAGGGTTTGGTGGGAAAATATAGAATTGTTTAAGAAACGGAAAACAAAAATTTAGATTAAGGTCTTTAGGCTAATTAAAGGGAGCTAAAATATGAAAGCTATAGTGTTTGATTTTGATGGGACATTGGCGAATACTTTACCGATTTGTTTTTATGCTTTTCAAAATGTGTTTAAGGAATTTGATAAAAAGGATCTTACTTCTAATGAAATTAAAGAAATGTTTGGTCCTTCTGAAACAGGTATTATTAGAAATAACCTAGCAAATCTTAAAAAGGAAGAAGCCATTGAATATTTTTATGCGAAGTATTCAGAATTACATAAAAGTTTGGTAGAAGTCAATCCTGAAATTATTGAATTACTGAAGTCCTTGAAAGGAGCAGGCATTAAAATAGGAATTTTTACGGGAAAGGCAAAAAGGAGCTTAGATATATCTCTAAAAGCATTAGATATGGAGGGATTGTTTGATGTCATAATAACTGGTGATGATGTAATAAAACCTAAACCTGATCCAGAAGGTTTGCTGAAGGCCTTATCTCTTTTAGGAGTAAAAAATTCTGAGACGATCTATATTGGAGATAGTGATGCTGATGTAGTTGCTGGTGTACAAGCTAATGTCTATACGGTTGGTGTACAGTGGTTGCCTGAATACCACACATCTACATTTAGCGAACAACCAGATTCAATCATAAAAAGTGTAAAGGAATTTAAAAATTCTTTTAAGGTAAAGTGCTTATGAGTAATCAATGGTTGGAATGGGCAAAAAGAATTCAAGCATTATCTCAGGCAGGATTAACCTTTTCTAAAGATATCTATGATATTGAGCGTTATAAGGAATTACGTAACATTAGTGTAGAAATTATGTCAACATACACTGATCTTGAAATGCACAAAATTAAAGATTTATTTACGAATGAAAAGGGATACCAAACGCCAAAAGTCGATGTTCGAGGTGTGGTTTTTAAAAACCATCAAATTTTAATGGTGAAAGAAAATATTGATGGTAATTGGGCTTTGCCAGGTGGGTTTTGTGATATTGGATTATCCCCTTCTGAAAATGTAGTTAAGGAAATTAAAGAGGAATCAGGTTATGATGTAATCCCAATCAGATTAATTTCTTTATTGGATAAAAATAAACACCCACATCCTCCAGATCCATATCATTATTATAAGATATTTATTTTGTGTGAGATTATTGGAGGGGAAGCCACTATAGGTATTGAAACCAATAACATTCAATTTTTTTCGGAACACAATTTACCGCAGCTTTCTACTAATAGAAATACCGAGTCACAAATTATTAGTCTCTTTGAATTTTTACGGAACCCAGACAAGGAAACACTATTTGATTAAAATTGCATGAATCTAAAGAAAATGCTCTTTTTATGAATGTTCTTATTACACTAACGAAGATGTTTGCGTGACAGACTATATTAAAAAGGTCGAATCCTTAGCGTACAGGAATTCGACCTTTTTAGGTAAAAACCGTATGTTATCTGGCCTTCATCAAATGTTAAAATGCAATAGTCGCCACTTTACATTCATTGATCAATTTACGTTATTTTTCCCAATGTTCATCAATGAATTGATCTCGGCCTGAAAGCGCTCGGTCCTTCTGATAATGCTCTGATTCCTTTTTATAATAGTCCTGATGATAATCTTCAGCAGGGTAGAAGTGCTTAGCATCACGAATTGTGGTTACAATAGGTTTATCAAAGCGACCACTTTTGGCAAGCTTCTCTTTGGACGCTTCGGCAATACGTTTTTGCTCCTCTGAATAGGTGAAGATGGCCGTCGTGTATGACTCACCGCGGTCATGGAATTGACCATAGGCATCCGTTGGGTCGATTTGCATCCAGTATATATCAAGGAGCTGCTCATAACTAAAAACAGTCGGGTCAAATTCAATTTCTACTACTTCTAAATGACCTGAAGTGCCTTTTTTAACATCCTCATATGTAGGGTTTTCTAAATGGCCACCCATGTAGCCCGAAGTGACTTTATGTATGCCGTCCCACTCAACAAATGGCTTTACCATGCACCAAAAGCAACCGCCTGCAAACGTAGCTTTTTCAATCATATTCATCATCCTTTCTAGCGTGAGGTTATTATAGCATTATTTTGCTCATGATTGGCAGATTAGGTGTAGAATACTGTATAGATAGCTGATTATAGGGAGCGTCCATTTATCAATTACGCTTAAGTGTAATTGTCATTGTCTCGAAGATAAACAATGTCGCTGTCGCACAGTAAACATCTGATGAATGTAGACAATATGAAACTTTCCGTACTCTGAATCGTTAAATAAACTATAAAAAATAGAGGAGTTTTGTTATGGAAGAGCAAGAGTATACACGACGCACGCAACGTCCTCAAAAGCGTCGATTGCGTAAAGGGAGAGCAATTTTCACATTGTTGTTAATCTGTATCATTGTCATCGTGGGTTATTCCGTTATGCAGTATCGTAGTGGACTAGAATTGGCCAAAGATACGAAGGTAGCTCAGGAGGAGTTCAGCGGCGATACAGTAAAAGGTGATGTGGAAAACTATTTATTATTAGGAGTCGACACTCGTGGTGAAGAAAAATCACGAACAGATACAATGATGGTATTATCTTGGAATAAGAAAACAAATGATGTCAAGCTTCTATCGTTAATGCGTGATATTTATGCGGAAATTCCAGGGTACCAATCTTATAAGCTAAATACGGCGTACTATTTAGGTGGAGTTCAATTATTAAAAGATACGATTAGCAATATGTTTGGCCTTCCGATTAATCATTATGCCGTGATCGATTTTAAAAATTTTGAATCGCTTGTAGATATTTTAGCGCCAAACGGTGTTGAAATGAATGTTGAAAAAGATATGTCTGAAAATATTGATGTAGTGCTAAAGCAAGGTGTGCATAATTTAAACGGTAAAGAATTACTGGGTTATGCCCGTTTCCGTCATGATGCTGAAGGAGACTTTGGACGAGTAGCACGACAACAAAAGGTCATCGAAGCATTAAAGAATGAATTATTAGCACCCCAAAATGTCTTGAACTTACCAAAATTTGTTGGTGCAGTACAAGGCTATGTGACAACGGACTATTCATCTACTGGAGAGATTCAGCAAGTCCTTAAAATGCTGTCGAAGGGTAAGGTTAAAATAGAGAAGGCCACTATTCCGATTGAAGGTAGTTATAGTTTCCAAACCTTTAGTCATGCAGGTGCTTCGATTGTGATAGATGTAGAGAAAAATAAAGAATTTTTACGTAACTTTTTAGGTATAACACTGGAGTGATGTTTCGCAAAAACCAATACTATCCTGTAATATAAAGGTAAAGCATCTGAATTGGGGTGGGTATATGGAAAGAGAAAGACCGAAGGAGCGTTCAAATTTGTTTTCTAGCAAATTTATTCGTTTTTTAGGTGGTAGAAACCTATTATTTACACTCATTGTTTTATTATTACTGGCTTGTGTTATTTTCATGTTCCAAAAAGTTTCCTTTATATTTACCCCGCTTAAAGTATTGTTTGAAGTCGTAATATTACCAGGGGTACTTGCCATCATTGGGTATTATCTATTACGCCCATTATTAGGACTTTTAGAGAGATGGCGTATCCCAAGAGTTTGGGGTATTTTGATTCTATATATCGCGGTAATTGGCGTCATTACGTTATTAGTCGTACTAGTCTATCCATTTTTGCGTGATCAGTTTGCGAATTTAGCACAGGATTTCCCCGTGTATTTTATGTCACTAGCACAAAAAACTGTGGACTATATAACGAATTCTCGCTTCAATGAGTATTTAGATAGTATTGGCTTTAACTATGACCAAGTTGTGAAGAATTTTACAACGGATATGTTTGAAACGGTAAAAGATACTGTGTCGAATTTAGCGCAAGGTGTTGCCACTGGTATTACTGGCTTCCTTTCTACTTTAACAGGTATTATTCTATCGCTAGTGACAGTACCATTCATTTTATTTTACCTACTGAAAGATGGTAAAAAACTACCGAAGTTTATGTTAAAAATTTTCCCGCCACGTATGCGTAACGAAGTACAGGGAATTTTGCATGATATGGACAAGCAAATTAGCTCATACATACAGGGTCAGATTCTAGTATCCATGTGTATCGGTGCAATGGTAACAATCGGTTTTTTAATTATCGGTATGAAATATGCGTTATTGCTGGGGATCCTTGCGATGATCACCAGTGTGGTTCCTTATTTAGGGCCGGTTATTGCGATTACACCAGCTGTGATTATTGCCCTCGTGCAATCACCATTTATGCTTATTAAGCTGGCCGTTGTTTGGACGGTGGTACAGCTGATTGAAGGGAAATTCATCTCTCCACAAATTATGGGTAAATCACTGAGTATCCACCCAATTACAATTATTTTTGTGTTATTAACGGCTGGTTCCTTATTTGGGGTACCAGGAGTTATTTTAGGGATTCCCGGCTATGCTATCTTTAAAGTGCTTGTCACACATTTATTTAAGCTATTTAAACAGCGCTATAATCGCTATGAGGATGAAGATCATCAAAAATATGAAGTGTAAGAAGAGGCAGCTACTGTGTCCTGCAGTAGCTGTTTTTGTATGGGACAAATTACTATCAATAAAAATATGTATGTTTTATCTGTTGTTAAGTGTTACAATTATTATGCAATT
Source organism: Lysinibacillus sp. NPDC097231 (assembly GCF_044761885.1). NCBI lineage: Bacteria > Bacillati > Bacillota > Bacilli > Caryophanales > Bacillaceae > Lysinibacillus > Lysinibacillus sp. NPDC097231. The sequence goes on from NZ_JBIWDH010000002.1 coordinate 117,247, forward strand.
TCCACTTATTACCTAATGTATGTTTAATATTAGATGGGGGAAAGACAAAATGAAGAAAGTTATATCAGGATTAATACTTGCATTAAGTTTAGGGTTATTCAATAATTCACATGCAAGCGCAGAACCTCTAGTTAAATCAAAAGAGGATGTTAGACCGATAGAAGTTGTTGCGAATGGTGAATTTATAAAGATGGATGTACATCCTCTAATGGATAATAACCTTCTATTCGTTCCTATCCGAGCGCTTGCATCTCTTGGCCTTTCCTATAGTTTTAACCCTACGACTAGAGTTGCCACAGTTCAAAATAAAGATGGAGAGTACCTGAAAATTAGTGCAAATAGCAAGACTGCCTATAAAAATGGTAAAGCTATAAAAATGGATATACCTGCTCAAAATAGCAATGGCCGTATTCTTGTTCCTATACGATTTGTCTCAGAATCCTTGGGGTACAACGTTCAGTTTGAATCCATTCGCAAATTTGTTTTTGTTAACTCAAAGGACTATTCGTTTGATTCGAAAATACTGTATCAGGATGACCTTCAAGCAGCGCGTAAAGCCGCTATCGCATTACCAATCAACACGGATTTCAAAACACTTAGTACATTAAATGGTTATCGTTTACATGAATATACGTTCCCTTCAGGAAGAGCAGACATTTACTTTTTTAATGATGGAATTTATACATTTGTACAGGTCAAAGATGGTAAAGCAATTGCCATTGGCCAATTATACCGGGAGCGAAGAGTGCCATCTCAAGCAGCAGGGAATGTGTCACCCGAAATGAGTTTAGATACAGACCCGATCATGGAGGCCTATGATCATCGTAGTGTAATCTTTTTTGAAAACAATGATAGCACGGCTGGGGCTGGTTACCAAGATGATAAAAATAAACGGGTAGATCTTAAAACAAAAATGAATGTATATTCTGATATCATACAGAAACTTCCCGACCACAGATAAAGTGGTTGATATAAATTTAAAAGAGGCATTGCCCCATTTTTCTGGGCAATGCCTCTTTACTTAATTAAACAAGGTATTTCAATATACAAATTGGTTACGTGAGTACTTATATATATAACTAAATCTGTAACATATGAGGTGTTTCTAAGAAATGATAACAAGGTTTTTGAGAATATTTGTAGAATAATAATTAGAGTAATCTACATTATATAGGAGACAGATATGGGATATATCCAGGATTTACGTAAAATAGTTGGAACTAGACCATTAAATTGAAAAACCCTTCTAACAAGTAAAGTTATTGAAGGGTTTAAAGGAAATTAGTTTTGCGCTACTAATTGTACTTGTGCTAAGCGATCGACAGCTTCTTGTAGGACTTCTTTTGGTTGTACGAGCGCTAAACGTAAATAGCCTTGTCCAGCAGTACCAAATACTGTACCAGGAACTGTTACGATACCAACTTGCTCAATGAGTTTAAAGGCTAACTCTGTGCAGTCAATATCGTATGGGTATTTCGCCCATACGAACATACCACCATCAGAAGGGGCTGCATCCCATCCTAATGCACGTAGGCCGTTCATTAGCGTTTTATGGCGTTCTGAGAAAGTTGCACGAAGGCTAGCTGTAATTTCCTCTGCGTTATCAAGCGCTACAACTGCAGCATCTTGAATTGGCTCGAAAATACCGAAGTCTAAGTTTGATTTTAACTGCTTAAGGATCTCAATTGCCTCAGCGTTACCCGCGATATAGGCGATACGTGTACCTGCAAGGCTAAAGCTTTTCGATAAGGAGTTGATTTCCATTCCGACTTCTTTTGCGCCAGGAGCGGCAAGGAAGCTAATTGGGCTGTCACCTGTAAAGTAGAATTCAGAGTATGCCGCATCATGTAGAACGATGATGTTGTATTTTTTCGCAAAGGCAATGACTTTTTCAAAGTATGCTAATGAAGGCATTGCAGGCACTGGATTACCTGGTAAGTTTAATATCAGTAGTTTTGCTTTTTGCGCAATTTCTTCTGGCACAGCATCTAAATCTGGTAAATAGTCGTTATCAGCTGTTTGAGGCATATAGTAAGGTGTTGCACCTGCTAGATGAATCCCTGCATCATAGGCAACGTACGCTGGATTTGTGGATAATACGATATCTCCTGGGTCACAAAAGGCCATTGGTAAATGCACTAAGCCTTCTTGAGAGCCAATTGTTTGAATAATTTCAGAAGTGGGATCTAAATCTACATTGCTACGGCGTTTATAATAGCGGCTAACAGCCTCATAAAAACGTTGTGTTCCTGTTAATGTGTAGCCATAGGATTCTGCTAAACCCGCTTTATAAGATAAATGCTCACGAATTTTAGCGTTTGGGGGAAGGTCGGGGCTCCCTAAGCTAAGGTCAATCATAGTCATACCTTTAGCTTGCTGTTGTTTTGCATGGTTTTTTAAGTCTCCAAAGATTGCTGGTTTAAATAATGACATTTTTTTAGATGGTAGGATTTTCAAACTAGTACACTCCTTATAGTTGTATAACAGAATAGTAGTTCACATTTTATCATACTAAAGCATATAAAGGGAAAGTTATTCTGAAAAAAGAATATATTTCTATAATGGAGAAGATGTGTGCGTAGAATAGCAGAAATATTTTAGCTAATGATGGAAATGATAATTTTAACGGAAAATTGGTAACATTTCTGCTATTATGATGGATGGGAAGGGAGCTGTTAGTAATGATTGTTTATTCTTTAAGTGGTCCAAGTGGAACAGGGAAAAGTACAAGCGCACTTGTTTTCGCTCATAAAATCGGGGTAGAGGCTATTATTGATGATGGCTTATTAATTGTAAATGGTGTGAAAGTAGCAGGACTCTCCGCAAAATTTGAGAAAAATACGATAACAGCAGTTCGTCGTGCCATTTTTACAGATGATGCTCACTGTGAGGAAGTAAAAAAAGCACTTCATACATATAAGGTACAATCAATTTTACTGATTGGTACGTCCGATAAAATGACAAAAACGATAGCCCGCCAGTTAGAGCTTGGGCCAATTGAAAAATATTACTATGTAGAGGATGTACGATCCCAAAAAGAAATTGCCAAAGCCCGCTTTATTCGACAAACACAAGGTAAGCATGTTATGCCGATACCGTACCGCCAAGTCGAGCAAAACTTTTTTAAACGCTTAGTTCAAAAAGGCAAGGAGATTTTCTCGTCGAAGCGTGAAAAAATAGGGGAGACAACGATTGTTCGCCCTGATTTTCAACAGGAGTATATCGAGATTGGTAAGCATGTTTATGTGCAGCTACTTACCTACTGCTGTGCAAAACAAGAGATTGTTCACAAGGTCGAGCAAGTTCAGTTTTTATTAGGTGAACAAGCGCAAACAACGATCACACTACAGCTTAAGCTACCAATTGATTATTCATTGCCAGATCGATTGTATGCATTACAGGAAAATGTACAGGCGGAATTTTATCAGCATTTTGGTTATGAATTAGATGCGATTCATCTTCACATTAAGTCTGTTATGCTGAAACGAAAGTTTTAAAAAAACAGGTACTCCATTCGCTAGGCGCGAGCAGAGTACCTGTTTTTTTTATTTTGATTTACGTGTAAATTGTGGTTGACGCTTTTCTACAAAGGCACGGCAACCTTCTGAAAAGTCATTGCCAACAAACGGCGTAGAGCCTTGCCACAAAGTTGGGACACTATCCACGCATTCTTGTACAGATTGCTTCACGGCTAGTAAGGATTCAGGGGACATTCCAGCTACAAGCTTACCCATGCGAATCATGTATTTATTTATATCTTTTTCAGCAACTAAATAGTTCAGCATGCCAAGTTTAAAGGCTTCCTCAGCTTTAAACAGGCGACCTGTAAATACTAAATCTTTTGTTGTCGAAGGGCCAACAAGTTGAACTAAACGCTGTGCAAATTTATTATTTAAGGTGATGCCTAATTTACCGACAGGGATACCGAGCTTCGCTTTTTCAGAGCCGATACGGATATCACAAGCTAAGGCAAGCTCTAAGCCAGCACCCATTGCAGGTCCATTGATCACGCCGATTGTTGGAATTGGTAAGCGCTCAATAGTAGAGATCGTTTTTTCCATATGTACAAACGCTTCTTCGGCTTTTTCAAGGGAAATGGCGTTAAACTCTTTAATATCAGAGCCAGCTGTAAAGTTTTCGCCTGATCCGCGTAAAATTAATACTTTATTTTTAGGATTATCTAGTACTTGCAGGGCAATTTTGGCTAATTGATCCCACATATTTGCTGTTAGCGCATTTTTAGCCTGTGGGCGGTGAATCGTAATAATCGCTAGCCCAGCTGTTTCTTGATAAATAATTTTTGCGTCTTCTGCCTCAAGTCGAGTTGTTTTTACTTGCATGCTTGAAAAGCCCCCTACATTTAAAGTTAATATATTTATTATATAACACAAACGACAATAAACACTAAATTATACGAATTTTCATGTAAATCTGACCTGTTATACAAAAATAGGGTCATTTCAAAGAAATTGTACTACAACAGAGCGCTCGGAATTACTATTGTAAGAAAACGAAAGATATGAGACACTGCTATAGGAACTTCTGTTTCTTAAATTGTAAAAGGAGCATTTGAATACATGAAGCGGGTTAGTTTATAGTAACTACAGATTATCCGACATTATAATTTATAAAAATAAAGATAACCTACGCACCCCAAATATAGTAAAATACATGATAAACACGCACAGTTAACAAGGAGGGAGCTAGATGGTCACATTAGAGAAGGCATGGAACAGCTACTTATTACTTTTAAAATCTTTAAAGAAAAGTGCTGCAACAAAAAAGCAATACAATATAGATGGACAGCAGTTTTTAGCGTTTGCCCATGAGGAAAACTACTTGTATGTGGATCATCATTTCAAAGAATTGTTATTATTATATAGTAATTATTTGAAAGAAACGTACGTAAATGTTAATACATTTAATCATAAAGTTGCTACATTACGAGGCTTTGTTGACTTTGTTTTGTTACGAGAGTGGGTGCAGCCTTTTGATTATGAGGTCATTTTACAGCCAAAAAAGAAGCAAAAAGAGGCGTTAAAATTACTGACAAAGAAGCAATTGATACAAATTTCGAATGTCTGGCCAACCTATTTTCAATACACGAAAACACTAGAACATGCATGGCTCGCAAGGCGCAATGGCTGCATTGTCCAAATGCTTATGGAAACAGGATGTAAACCAGCTGAGCTTGTCCGGATGAAATGGGTTCATATTCATATGGAGTCATCCTTAATCTACATTGCCAATCAAAATGGTCGTAGAGAAATAAAGCTTTCTCAAATGTTAATGGAAATGCTAGAGCAATATAAAAAGGCAACGGAGGACATGCATCAGCAAGAAGAAGGAGAATGGATTTGGGTAAGTGAGGCTAGCCAAGTAAAACCCATTACTACGAAGACAGTAGAGCGAATCTTCCAAACTATTTCAAAGGAAATCGGGACGAATGTTAGAGCCACAGATTTGCGCTATACCGTCATGCAAAAGGCCTTTCAAAGTGAAAAAACAATCGAAAATATTCAGCAAACCATGGGCTATGTACGAAAATGGGTGTTAACAGAAAGGCAAGGGCGTTTTGAATAACTCGTGCAGTAATTGCATCTATATACAAATTACTGCACGATTTGTTATAAATGATTTAACGCCTTGACGTTCACTTTAACGCTTAAATGATGCTTTCCGCCTGTATAAACTCCTTCAACAGGACTGATATCGGAATAATCGCGACCAATGCATAAAATAATGTGATTTTCTAATACTTCCACATTATTCGTTGGATCGAGACCAATCCAGCCGATTCCAGGTATCATGACCTCCACCCAAGCGTGGGTTGCGATATCGCCGACTAGGGCAGAATTTTCGTCAACATATAAATAACCGCTCACATAGCGAGCTGGAATTCCTTTGGCCCGTAACACCGCAAGCATTACGTGTGTGAAGTCCTGACAAACACCTCTCTTCAGTATGAATGCTTCACTGGCAGTTGTCTTAACATCAGTCGCACTAGGATCATATTCAAATGTTGAGTATATATATTGCATTAAATTCAGTGAAAATAGGACAGGGTTTTCAGCATGGCCAATCGCATGATAAACTTCCTCTAACTGATTTTCTGCCATATACGTAAAATGGGTAAACTTTAAAAAGGGCAAATAATGCTCGTAAAAAAGCTGCGAGTGAAAAATCGTCTGCATCTCTGGTGAATATTGAATTCGATGAATAAATGGTGCACGTTGAATGCTGACAATAGATGTCGTTTGAATTTCTAGCTCTTGGTGCTGCTCAGGGATATAAAAAGTACCAACCGTATTACCCCAAATATCTGTATGCTCACGCGTTAGGGAAGAAGGTGTAATGGCAATTCGATAGGATAATAAGCGCTGACGCTCATCGCTTCTTGGCTTTAAGCGGATTGTATTTAAGCTTTGATCGACTTCAGACTCATATTGAAAAATATTAGTATGTTGAATTTCAAATTTCATCGTGTCCGCTTCCTTTGAATTACTGACTTGCTTGTTGAAAGGGAGCTGTGATTGATTCCTTTCAAGGTTGTACGCTGGGTTCATATAAATGATAAATTGTTGCAAATGTATTGCCAAACTCAATACATTGACACAATCTTTCCTCCATTAATAAAATAGTTTCCTCTAAGGTAATATTCCATAAATCCACATTCATCATCGCAAATAATATACTCTTTAATGGGGCATGAAGCTCAAAAAATCTTGCTGAAAGCGTTTCTTTTTCTATATGCATAAATGCCTCATCTATTTTTTGTAGGCAAAACATCACTGAACGTGGGAAATGCTTATCTTGTAATAAATATTGAATGACACAAAGTAAATCTGTTTGGCGATGTTTTCGTAGGTAAGATTCTGTCGCCTCTGACAAATCAAGTAAAAATGATCCGTCTGCTTCTTTAATTGGTATGGCTATTTGCTTATGATGCTCCAGTGTCACTAATACCATACGAATCGTCTTTTCTGCTCGTTCTACCCATTTCCCAACTTGCATGAAATAAAAAGGGAGATCCCGATCCATTGAGCCTTCGATAAGCCCAGTCACCGTCAAGAAAGTCTTACGTACATTTTGTAGAAAAGTGTTAAGAACGATAAGTGGAATGGGCCTTTCACGTATCAGTATTTCCTGCCGTAAAGATAAATAAAAGGCATTTTGCAATTCCCAAAGCTCGGTCGGGATACTATCTCGAGTAACGCGCGCGTTTTCTCTAACCGCACTTAAGGTAGCATGGAGGGCATTACAGTTCTTGTTAGAAAAAAGTAAATATTCTATAAGAGGGTTAACCCGAATCGATTCGTAATAGGTTAAATACTCTTCCTTTGAAGCACAAATATCTAACACTGCTTCCCAATGATCGATGTATTCATGTTCTTTACCAGATTGCTCCAACATATTCAACAGCTGTACCTGTAATATATGTGCATTCGTTTGTGTTCGTTCACTATATCTTGCCATCCAGTATAGTGCATCGGCTACTCGGCTTAGCATGCTGCGATTCCTCCTTTAATATCCATGTATCTTTTGCTCCTCCGCCTTGAGATGAATTCACAACTAAAGATCCTTCTTTTAGTGCCACACGAGATAAACCACCTGGAAGCACATAAATATCCTCGCCCTTCATAACATATACACGTAAATCGACATGACAAGGATAGAACCTTCCATCCTGAAAAGCGGGGGCTCTAGACAGTTTAATAGTTGGCTGAGCAATATATTGATATGGATTATCCAGTATTTTTTCTTTAAATTTTGCGATCTCTTCTTCACTTGCATGCGGGCCAATGAGCATATCATAACCACCTGAGGCACTAACATTTTTGATAACAAGCTCTCTTATATGCTCAAGAGCCCAAGCTTGCTGGCTGCTATCATTAAGATGATAGGTTTTCACATTATTTAATATAGGTTCCTCTTTTAAGTAATAGCGAATCATATCGGGCACATAGGCATACATCGCTTTATCATCAGCAACACCGTTACCAACAGCATTTAAAATCGCAATATTGCCAGCTTCATAAGCAGCCATTATATGAGGAACACCCAGTAAAGAATCCTCGCGAAAAACAGCAGGATCTAAGAAATCATCATCAATTCGTCTATAAATAATATCAATCTGCTCGAGGCCATAGATCGTTTTCATAAACACTTTATTTTCGTGCACCACTAAATCATGCCCTTCAACAAGTTGAATGTTTAGCTGCTGTGCTAGGAAAACATGATCATAGTATGCCGAATTGTACATACCCGCTGTTAATAAAACTGCCTTAGGTTCTACATCTGGCTTCATACAACGAGGGCGATGAGCAAGGAGCGCCTTCTTCATGAAAGCCATTTGTTTGTCAAGGGACTGAATTGTATGCTTAGAGAAAAATTCAGGATACACTTCCTTCATGACATAGCGATTTTGAAAAACATAGGACATACCAGAAGGGTTACGTAAATTATCCTCTAATACGTAGTAAATGCCATTCTCATCACGAACTAAATCAATACCAGCTAAGAAAATATGGTTATCAATGGGTACTTGAACACCAAGCATTTCTTTATAGTAATACGGATTATTTTCAATGAGCTGTCTCGGAATAAGTCCATCCTCAATGATAGACTGCTCGTGGTAGACATCATGTAAAAAGTAATTTAAGGCTTTTACCCGCTGCTTCATTCCTGCTTCGATAACTTTCCATTGTTCATACGGAATAATAATAGGTACAAAATCGAAGGGCATTGTTCTCTCAGTTCCACCTTGTGCTCCGTATACGGTAAAGGTAATCCCTTGTCTAAGGAAGCTTGATTGTGCTTGTTGATATTTTTCATCTAACTGTTCCTTTGAGAAAGCATGTAACTTATGATAGAAAGATTGATAATGAGGCTTCGGCTGATTGCCATCTAACATTTCATCAAAAAATAAACCAGATTCATATAAATTCATCATATGGATCGCCCTCCGAATTTAAGAAGTAGTGAAAAAATGATACACTAAGTAATAATCAATTTCGCCCTGGTGTAATTGCCGCTGTCGCTTCGCTTTCGCGCAGATAAACATTGTAGCTGCCGCTTCGCTTTCGCTACAGATAAACAATGTGTCCGGTTTTTGTATACCTACTGAATGAAGATAAATACATATAAGGAGCAAGTAAAAAATGACAATCATCAATTTAATGCAAGCATATGAGCTAGATAAGCTTTCAAAATTAGGTTTAACAGATGAGGAGATTGTGCGCACATTAAAAACGGGGGATGTATCAGTTTGGCAGGAAAAAGTACCAAACTATGAATTTTTAGAAACAAAGATACTTTACCAGAGTGGAGAACAATTATTCCTAGATGCTTTGCATGGTAATTACCGAATTAAATATGTAACATTGCCAGGCATCCAGCGTTTACTGCATCTTCGTTTTCAATTAGAAGAAGGCAAGGACTATCAATTATTAGAAACAGGTATTCAGTCTTTATCTTGTACTGAGGAAATTATCGCGAACCTTCACCAAATGTTATCGACGAACTGGACATTAGTAAAGCAAGCAGATGGGACATACAATATTTTTATCAATTTCGCCTTGGCGTAATTGCGTCCGGATTTTGAATTGTGCCCGCACAATTCATTCCTTTCAAAATCCATTTTTCCTGGACATTGTTCGACCGAAAACCAAATAATTCCATGCGCATTGTGAGACGAATCGACACGTATAGTCGCCCAGCTTTGTTTTTTTCGAATCGTCTCACAGCAATTAATCCATTAGAGTTAAATATTCATTTTTCTTTCACATTATGCATGAAAAGTGAAACTTTATAAAAAACAATTTAAAAAGATGATTTTCTTGTCATAAGAGAATCATCTTTTTTTTATCTTAAAATAAGGAACGTTTGTTCTATCAAACGAAAAAGGGCATTTTTTTCACAATAACGTTCCCAAATTTATATTTGGGAACGTTTTTTCATGGTAAAATAGAGCAAATAGAGGTGATTTTATGGAAAAGACCAATCTACCTAAAATAATGAGAGATTTCCTTGTTTATTTAACGACGATTAAAGGAAAGTCTCAACGCACAAGAAAGGAATACGAATACGATCTGACGTTATTTTTCCGTTTCTATACTGCCATCCAAAATGATATTGATATGACTGATCTAAAGAAAATAGATATTTCTACTATTACAATAGAAGATATCCGTGAAATTACTTTAGAGGATTTATATTTATTTATGGAGTATTGCGAGGTGCAGCGCTCGAATTCTGCATCTGCAAGAGCTCGTAAAGTTGCGACGTTGAAATCTTTTTTTAAATACCTAAAAGGGAAACGACGCCTTTTAGAGGAAAACCCTGCGGATGAATTAGAAACACCGAAGATAGGACGAAAAAGACCAATCTATATGAATATCGAGGAAGCCTCACAATTTATCGAAGGCATACAGCTTAATCGCGCTTCCGCAAGAAACTATTGTATGATGATGTTTTTCTTAAATTTAGGGATTCGTGTTTCAGAGCTTTGTCAGCTAAATCGATCATCCATACAGGGGCGCTATTTAACCGTTGTTGGTAAAGGAAATAAGGAACGTATCGTGTATTTGAATGATAGCTGTGTAAAGGCACTCGCAGACTATGAAAATAGCGGAAAAACACTCTATAAAGGTGAGGGAAAGGAACCCCTTTTTGTGTCACAAAAGGGAACGCGCTTCACCCGTCAAACCGTTGCAAAAATTGTGAAGCAAATTAATCAGCAATCAGGACTTCAAAAAGAACGATTAACACCACATAAATTACGTCATACATCCGCTACCATGATGTATAAAGCAGGGGCAGATATACGAAGTCTTCAGCATATACTAGGCCATTCAAGTGTTGCCACGACGCAAATCTATACACATATAGAAGATGCAGAACTGCAACACGTGCTCGAAAAAAATCCATTCAATATTGTTCGAGAACGATAATACTCGGGACAACCCTAAAGGGAATACTTTATGATATGTAGAATATATAGAGAATAGGTATTTAAAAACTTTGGGGTAGGGGTGTAGTTTATGAATCAATTAATAACGGATCAGCTGAGTGAAACGAGAAATAATTTAGTACAGGAAATTGAGCTATTAAATGATACTCAATTGAATGCTAGACCGAATGCAAACAGTTGGAGTATAGCTCAAGTGTGCCTTCACTTAATTTTAGTGGAAGAATCTTCCATCAAAGCGATTGCATGGGGATTAAAACAAGAAGATAATAAGCAAATAGAACGAAAAAACGTGCATTTTATTGTAGATAGAACGAATAAAGTTGTAGCACCAAAAATTGTAGAACCAGCCGAAGATTTCTTTACAGTTCAGCAAATAATGGAGTTGCTTGATGATTCGAGAAAAAAATTAACGATTTTCCTTGAGACAATTGAAGATCAATCAATATTAGCAGAAAAATCAGTGAAGCATCCTGCGCTTGGTGATTTACCACTTGATCAATGGATTGAACAAATTTATTTGCATGAACAACGACACATCGGCCAAATTAAAGAGATTAAGGAAATATTAGAAGTCGAACAATAAAGAATCACAGAAGAGGTGTAATAGATAGAAGAATAGCAAGAAAGTTTATTGTCCAATTTCTCGGTATTCGAGGGGTTGGATTTTTTTAACAGTTCATTTTCTTGTAGCAATCTCTTGACGGACCAAGTAATCTGTTATATATTAAATAAAAATAATAACAACTGTTATAAAACAGTTTGAGGAGGAATTCTAATGACAAAGTATCGTGATGGGTATGAATTTTATTGTGAAATGTGTGAGCGTTATGGGTTAGAGCCAATTTCATTCCGCTATTATGTGTTACAGTTATCACAACAGCAACTTTCAGCTTATAATATGCAAGCAAAACAATTAGGTATTTAAAAGGTGATTGTTTGTAAAGGATGTGGTTAATACGGAAGCCGACGTGAATATTTTATGAAAAGCCCAGCCATACTAATTTAAATGGACTGGGCTTTTTGTATATTTGAAAGAAATATCAGATAATTCATTGACTTAGTAAATAGTCTGTTATATATTATTTATTAAATAATAATTCTGTTATAGAACAAGGGAGAAGGAATACACATGACACATTATAAAATTGGCTATGAATTTTATCTAAAAAAGTGTGAACAGTTTAATTTAGAACCCATTAATTTCTATTACTATGTCAATCAATTATCGCAAGAACAATTAGAGTATTATAATGAAGCTGCACAAATGAAAGGAAGTTATTAGGATGACAGATTATCGAGAAGGCTATGAATTTTACCGACAAATATGTGAGAAACACGGGCTAGATCCCATAAATTTTAGTTACTATATTTTAAATTTATCTCAAGAACAATTGGATGCTTATAATGAACGCGCCAAAACAGGAGGTCAAATCGAATATGAAGTCTCTTAGCCTATAAATGTCTTACTGCCTGGATGTGACAGTAAGGCATTTTTGGATATTTCATAAAATAATAGTAAAATCGCATATTTTAAAGATGAAAAGCCTAAAGACAATACCATACATAGTTCTAATGTCACTAAATACTTTAAAATTAATCCTTTTTAGCATATTAATGGCCCTTGTATTTTTGTCTATTTTATAGAGAACTATCAGATGTAGCGTTGGATGTTTAGTTATTTGGGTTGAATTAACTGCTTTTCTAAGACTATAATATAATTACATAAAAAAGGCGATATACCACAACTTTATACCTCGCTTTGAATATAAAGCAAAAGTACCAAACCTTCTTATTTTAATGAACGGAGAATGAAAATGATGAATATCACGCCTAGTAATATAAATCAAGTTAACTACAGTCTTAAAGAATTACAAGATATTTTTTCGGCAATGAATAGTTCAATCATTGTAGCCATAACAGACAGAACTGGAAAAATTACTTTTGTTAATGATCATTTTTGCAAAATTTCTAAATATACGCGTGAAGAATTATTAGGCCAGGATCACAAAATACTCAATTCCGGCTTCCATCCGAAATCCTTCTTTAAAGAAATGTGGAAAACAATAGGTAAGGGTGAAATGTGGAATGGAGAAGTGTGCAATCGAGCAAAGGATGGCAGTCTTTATTGGGTGAAGACGACGATTTTCCCTTTTCTTGATGATAATGGTAAACCATATCAATATATTGCTATACGAGTGGATATTACCGCACAAAAGGATATTAAAAAGATTACACATATCGCCTATCATGATGAATTAACAGGGCTACCTAACCGTCGTAAATTAGAACAACGTTTAGAAAATGAATTTCATCAATCTCGTCGCACAGGGGAAAAGTTTGCGTTATTTTTTATTGATGTCAATCGTTTTAAAAACATTAACGATGGACTTGGTCATATCATCGGGGATATGTTCTTAGTGGAAATGGCGAATCGTCTACGGGACATTGATTATACGTCCAATTCCTTCTATCGTCATAACAGTGATGAGTTTGTCTTGATTCTTAATGACGTTAGTCGAATCGAGGAAATGGCCAAGGCAATCATGAATGCATTTAATGAGAGTTTTATTGTAGATACATATGAATTTTATGCAAGTCTTAGTATTGGCATTAGTATTTTCCCTGATCACGCAAACTCCGTACAAGAATTACTAAAAAATGCAGATATCGCAATGTATGCTGCGAAGTCTACGCGTGGCAATCAATATCGCTTATATCGTCCAAATATGGAAGAAGCTAATGATAAATGGCTATTACTCGAAACCAAGTTACATCAAGCATTAAAAAAGGATATTTTAGAACTTCATTATCAACCTAAAATTGATTTAAAAACAAATAAGGTAATAGGCATGGAAGCATTACTGCGCTGGTATGATCCTGAGTTAGGCCATATGCCACCAGATCGCTTTATTCCTTTTGCTGAAGAATGTGGGCTTATTAACGATATCGGTGTATGGGTTTTAAGAAAAGCAGCTGCCCAGGCTCGTACTTGGAATCAAGAACATAATTTAAAATTACGCGTCGCTGTCAACATTTCTCCGATTCATATCAGTACGGAAAACTTTGTCGACATGGTACGTGCAATCATCAACGAAACAGGAATTGATCCGCACTTACTAGAAATTGAAATTACGGAGATGAGTATGCTAGATTATACTGAAGACTTAATTGATACCATTAACCAATTAAGAGCACTCGGTATAACGATTTCATTAGATGATTTTGGTACAGGGTATTCATCACTGAATTACTTAAAAAAATTCCCAGTCGATGTCTTGAAAATAGATCGTGCTTTTGTCAGCGATATTGTACCTGAAAAAACAGGGATTGCCATGATTTCAGCCATGATTTCTCTAGCACACGCTTTGAATCTACAGGTAGTAGCTGAAGGCGTCGAGGAAGAAGCAGAATTAAATGTGCTGCGTGAGCATGGATGTAATTTCGTTCAAGGATACTACTTTAGCAAGCCGTTATCGGTAGACGACTTTACAAAACTGATTGTAGATCGAGTGACAATGAATAAATCCGCCTTTTAATAAGCCGGATTTATTTATTAATTGATATTATTTAACTGTTTTGCTAAAGTTATATAAAATATCAATTGATGATGTGGCCAAGTAAGATAAGAATTGTGAAACAGAAAATATAGCAGGTTGCTGAGAGCTATATCACCGCTTCATATCTGAAACCTACCACGGAGATGTTATGCAAACATAACCGAGTCGTTTCCGTTACCAAACGTTAGAGGGTTTTAAGGTTTTCTTAAAACTAAATTAAAGGTGGTACCACGTCTATAGAGCACAAAGACGTCCTTATTTTGAGGACAGCTTTGTGCTTTTTATTTTTGTTTCTGCATACCAGAAAGGATGAGGTTCCTGTTCAAACGCCCGCTGAAACAAAGGAACTTAGTCTAAGAACGCTACGTCCTGTGGCAATTTATCTGGGCAAAAGCGAAGCGACAGCAACACGGTTTTTTCTGTGCGAAAGCGAAGCGACAGCAACACGGTTTTTTCTGTGCGAAAGCGAAGCGACAGCAACACGGTTTTTTCTGTGCGAAAGCGAAGCGACAGCAACAACAACAACAACAACAATTACGTCGAAGCGTAATTGATTTTACAAAAATGGAGGAAAGCACATGTCAAAACAGCAAGAAGATTTTTCAAAGTGGTACATTGAGACTATCCAAAAGGCAGATTTAATGGATTATACACCAGTTCGTGGCTGTATCGCATTTAAACCTGACGGCTATGAAATTTGGGAGCATATACAGGAGGAAATGGATCGACGTTTTAAAGAAACAGGTCACCGTAACGCTTATTTTCCAATGTTAATTCCTGAATCCTTCTTCCAAAAGGAAAAAGATCATATCGAAGGCTTCTCGCCAGAGCTTCCATGGGTTACTGAGGCTGCAGGCGAGAAATTAGAAGAACGTTTAGCGCTTCGTCCAACCTCCGAAACAATGATTGGACACCTGTATTCGAATTGGATCAAAAGCTACCGCGATTTACCAGTGCTCATTAATCAATGGGCAAACGTTTTTCGCTGGGAAAAGAAAACACTTCCTTTCATTCGTACATCGGAATTTTTGTGGCAGGAAGGCCATACGGCACATATAGATGAAGAAGATGCACGGAAAGAAACGATGCAAATGCTTTCTATCTATAAAGAGGTTGTGGAGGAGTTACTTGCCATTCCTGTTTATGATGGACAAAAAACACCTTCAGAGCGTTTTGCAGGTGCAGTTGATACTTATTCTATCGAAGCAATGATGAAAAATGGTAAGGCCGTACAAGCTGGTACTTCTCACTATTTAGGTACTAAATTTGCGGAAGCCTTTGATATAAAATATTTAAATAAAGCGAATCAGCATGACTATGTTCACACAACATCTTGGGGTACTTCTACAAGATTAATCGGTTCAGTGATTATGGTGCATGGGGATGAACAAGGCCTTGTTTTACCTCCACGAATTGCACCAACCCAAGTTATCTTGATACCTGTAGGTCCTTGGAAAAAGAATCCTGAAATTATCGAAAAACTTGACGAAATCTATGCTGCCCTTAAGGGAAAGAATATTAGAGTTTATCTTGATGACTCGGATCAATCACCGGGCTTCAAATTCAATGAATGGGAATTAAAAGGTGTACCAGTTCGCATTGAACTAGGACCTCGTGACCTTGAAAACAACCAAGCATTATTAAAAGCACGAGATGAAGATGACAAGCAATCAATTGATCTTACAACAATTATCTCAGCAATTGAAGTGGAACTAGCAACGATGCAAACTCGCTTATTTGAAAAAGCGCGCCAATTCCGTGAGGCAAACGCGCATACAACTATTGATACGCTTTCGCATTTAAAGCAGCATCTTGAAACTTCCAAAGAAAACGGTTCTATTCCAGGCTGGATACTTGCTGGTTGGTGTGGAGATGATGCGTGTGAGGAAAAGGTGAAAGAAGAGACAAAATTTACTACTCGTAACATTCCATTTAATCCACCAATGAATAAAACGGCGTGTATTTGCTGCGGAAACGAAGCAAAGCATACAGTTTGGTTTGCTCAGGCATATTAAAAGTTGTGACAAAAAATTCACCCCAATTGTTAGATATGTATCTAATAATCGGGGTGAATTGCAAAAACGGGAAGCTAATTATTCAAATTTATTTGGATTTCCAGCAAAAGAGTCATCTGCTATTTTGATAGATTCGGATGGACATCCTTCATAAGCATCATATAGATCATCATAAAGTTCTTCTGGTACTTGAGCAGTTCCTTCATTGTTATCAAGTAGTGTATGTGAATTTCCTTTGGCATCTTGACTAAAAATCTCTGGTGCAACATCACTACATGCACCACAGCCAATGCAAGTTTCTTTATCGACAATTGTATATTTCATTATTTTTTCCTCCTGTTTAATCATAGTTTAGACTTTCTATTTTTCCATCAAGCTTGTACTATGAGGCGTTTGCATATTTGCGGTTGGGTCAATATATACTTTTGCACTACTAACGGCAATAGGTGCTTCTCCAAATCCAGTTGCAATCAATTTTAGCTTACCTTCATGTGTGCAAATGTCTCCAACTGCGTAAATGCCCGCTATATTTGTTTCCATCCTGCTATTAACAACGATCGAATTATTTTCGATTTCTAACTCCCAATTTTTAATGGGACCTAGTGAGGAAACAAAACCATAATTGACAATAACGTCATCTACATCCATCGTCAATTTGCGAGTTCCTCTTACTTCTTCTAGAACGACCTTGTCAATTCGTTCCTCTCCGATGAGTTCAACTGGGACAAATGGTGTTATGACTTGCACTGTGGAGTTTTGTAAATATTCTACGCTTTTTTCGTGTGCACGGAATGTAACTCTACGGTGGACTAATGATACCTGTTTAGCAATCGATTCTAACATTAATGCCCAGTCAACAGCAGAATCACCACCACCGAATATCATCACTCGTTTTCCCGCAAATTTGTTGACGTCATTCACAAAATAGTGGATATTACTACCTTCAAACTTTTCGACGCCTGCAAGTGGCAACTTCTTTGATTGAAACGCGCCATTACCAGCTGTGATGATAATCGTTTTTGAATAATGAATTTCGGCATTTGTCGTCAGCTTAAATATGCCATCAATTTGTTTTTCTACGTGTTCAACCGATTGTTCAAGACAAATCGAGGGGGTGAATTGATTCATTTGCTTCTTTAAATTATCGACAAGTTCTTGAGCGCGAATCTTCGGGAAACCTGCGATATCATAAATGTATTTTTCAGGATATAATGCAGACAATTGTCCACCAAGTTGCGGAAGACTTTCAATGATTTTCACGGATAATTGCCTCATGCCAGCATAAAAGGCAGTAAATAAGCCTGCTGGCCCGCCTCCAATAATAGTTATGTCAAAAACTCGATCATCTTGTGGCAATAATTTCACTCTCCTTTATTTCTTGATAGTTATATCTTAGATAACAAGAATGAAATTCATCTGAAATTCTGTGAAAGATTTAACATAATCACAAATGTGCCAAAAAAATAAGCTATACTTCTTACAAAATGCTCAAGGCTAGCTATTCTATGACACACCATATAGGCCCGGTGACCGGGTTCCTGCTCTAGTCCGTCACATAGTTTCCAGTAAAGGATACGTAAGAGTAACCTTGTTACATCTCTATACTATAAACAAACGATAGGGGGAAAATGCTTGAAGAGGATTGCGAGCCTCGTTGATATTCGACAAAGTTTTACTTTTATTACATCTGCTTTGCGGGCTGTGTCAGCCTTGCTGGTACTAGCCCCGAGTTGTCACAGAATTGTAATAAATATTTAAAAATTATTTATTTTCAGTTAATTAAAGTCATGGTAGAATTTGTATATGTAATAAAATGTAATAATAGTTAGAAGAAGGTTCATCGCCAAAAGATGGGGTTGATATTTTTAATTGTTAATAGTCGTTGACTGGAGCGAGCAACGCGAGTGAAGCGGCTCATCGGACGCCCCCTGGAAAGCACACTGGCAGAGCGGAAGTCAACCCCAAGTTATGGTGATGAGCCTAGAAGCAGGACTTGTAACATCGTTAGTGTAGTGATATTTATGCATGTGGAAGGTCGACAATTGCAAGAAGAATGAAGGTATGTAATCAAATCCGGTAGAGGGGAAGGAGTATTAATAATGACTCAAAATAACAATAGTACCACGGACATTGATCGATATTGGAAGTTTCGCGCTCAAAATCTGCCACAATCAGGGTTTCAAAATTATGTTCCAGTTGATGCTGTAGAGGTTAAGATCTTGGATGCCTGTAATAGAGCATGCACCTTCTGCGTCAATGAAGACTACAGTGGGAAGCAGGTCAACCTTTTTGACTCGACGCTGTTTTTACACTCGCTATTTGACTGGGTGGATGATCCGTATGAGGCAGAAAAACCGGCTGCATTGTATCTTACTGGTGGTGAGCCACTGATAGCACTCGATGAAGTGGAGAAAATTGTAAGACCTGTTGCAGAACGGCAGATAGCGACAAGGCTTGTCACCAACGGAACTCTACTAAATAAACAAAGAGTTTCACGACTGGCTGAGATGGGACTTACAGGAGTAAAAGTGACCTATACTTCAACGGAAAGCGAACGTTTATTTAAGATAGTTAAAGGATCTCATCGCGAAGATCCGCAGAGGCTTCTGGACGGAATTCGTAGAGCCAAAGATGCTGGACTGTGGACATTTGTCCGGATTGGTATTGGACGTCACAACTATGACGAAGTCGTTAAGATCTATCAGCTTATGCGTGACATCGGAGTGGATGTAATCCAGATGAAGCCATGGATAGCCTCAGGGCTTGCTGCCATAAACAGTGACGAGTTATTACTAAATCCTGAGGAGTTACTGACGTTGTTTTCTCAGACCGCCGAGGCCATTGGGATTGAAGCCCTGCAGGCGACAAAGCCTGAACTAACTGTTTCGTGTTATCCGCCCGCCCGTTCGTTTGGTTATACTGTCAAGGATTGTGCGAACATCTCGAAGATATACTGTGAACCGAGCGGGAATGCACTCATTTGTAACTTCGCTGATGAATACTTGGGAAGTTGGCGTCCGGAGGATGGTGGCTTAGGAGCCGTAGTACGGCGACGCAGGGAGATCTACCAACAAACTATAGATGAACACGGTGTGGCTTCCTGTCCAGCACGCTTCAATTGGTCGGAACCTCAAGCTGTAGTTAGTCCGGTGCCGACCGATTGGAAAAAGCGCAAAGAGGGGGATATCAATGAACTTCCAGCGGGTACTAATACTTAACCGAAAACCACTGCATGAGAGACGTCTGCACGAATGGCTCGAGGAATCCTCAAAGTCTATTGTATTGATCACAACGAATGATGCCCTTTTAGGATCACCGATTATTGCCGAAAGAGAGTTTGTTGCAACCGAAGTTGTTGAGGATTACTATTCATGGTCGGTGGAACAAATTGCTGAGTCACTTGGTCGTTTGCACAACATAGATCTCATAGTCAGTTCCAGCGAAGACGATGTCGTTCGCGCTGCAAGAATCCGGGAGCGATTAGGTCTACCTGGTCAGTCCATGACCTCAGCCATTGCGTATAGAGACAAGCTGATGATGAAACAGTTTTGTTCCGCGGCAGGAGTTAGCGTGCCGAAGTTCACAGCAGTAGATTCGCCTATGGACCTGTTGACTTTCGTAGAAACACACGGGTTTCCGATTGTGGTTAAACCTCGTTATAGCGCTGGTTCGAATGGTGTACAGATACTCACAAACATGAACGAACTTAAAATCTTCGCCGCTTCGGGTGCACTCTCTGCAGCCCCAGATTCCTCGGGGCGTTGGATGGCGGAGACATATGTACAATCATCGGAGTTCTTCCACATCGATGGTTTGATGGAGGGCGGGAGAATACTTCATTGTTGGCCAAGTCAATATTCGTCCGGAAATCTTGAATCCGCCAAAAATTCGACACCCTTGTGGAGTGTAATGATCGATGCTGACGATCCCGTTCATTCACAACTCAACATATTCGCTCAACAGATCATTGCAGCACTTCCTATCACACCGTTTCCAACGAGTTTTCATTTGGAAGCCTGGATGACCAACGACGGTCCGATATTCTGCGAAGTCGCTTCACGTACCGGTGGTGGTCCCATTGCTCATTGTTACTTTGAAGCATTCGGAATTCATCTTTCGAAGGAGAACATAAGAGGTCAAGCAGGACGCTCGTTAGAACTAACCGTACAGCCATCCAGACCGAAGCGATACATTGGGTGGTTGCTTGTACCTCCTGGTCATGGAAGATTCGTTCCCCCCTCAGGCTCCTGTCCGGTGCCTGGAGTCACTATTACGTATGATCTTGAGGCAGGTACAAACTGTAGCGGGGCACGACATCTAGGAGACTCGGCAGCAACGGTAATTGTATCAGCAGAGTCTGCCCAAGAAGTAACGAGACGGGTACAAGATGCCCTAGAATGGTGGGAAGGTGAGTCACAATGGGTGATATAAATTTGGTTTCACAGAATCGTCACGTACGGAGGATTGCGATTCTCAACAAGAAAAGTCTCGCAAGCCATACCTATGATAAATGGATTTCTGATGCAGATTCTGACGTAGAGGTTATGCTTTTCACCGAAGAAAACACTGAGTCCCGTGCATTTCTACCATTAATCCAAAACAAATATGCACACACTGCTTTGTACGACTCGTGGAAGATTGGCCGATTACCTGATATCGATATTGCCGAAATACACAAAGAGCACCCGTTCGATAGAGTCGTTGCTCTTAGTGAATGTGATGTCGTTCGGGCCAGCGAGTTGCGGGACTCTCTGGGTATTACTGGAATGAATACTGTGGTAGCTCGTGCTTTCCGAGATAAAGTACTGATGAAGCAGCTAGCAGCAAACGCTGGGCTTGCAGTACCGGCATTCGCCTCAGTTACGACAGCCTCAGACCTCCTTGACTTCGCAGAAGCAAATCCAGGACCGATTGTAATCAAACCTACTGACGGGGCTGGATCTGTCGGGGTAAGCGTCTTCCAAGACAAGAGTGAACTTCTGTCTTGGATACGAACGCAACGGCAGGTTAAGGACGAGCCCATGCGCTATATGATCGAAACATACGTTGATGCGCCAATGGTTTCAGTGGACGGAATAATGACTTCGGGTAAAATAATTACAGCAATGACCTCTAGCTATCAGGGAACTTGCCTTGATGCCCTAATGTCGCAGCAACCCGTAGCAGTGCTTCAACTGGACTCAACATCTGGAACAGGAAAACGTGCTCTTGATTATGCTTCGAGGCTTATTGCTGCGTTTCCTACTCCGGTTGAACCCACCAGCTTCCACCTCGAGCTATTCGATGTTCAGTCGGGACCCTTGCTGTGTGAAATTGCTGCAAGGACAGGAGGTGGAAAGATTGACGATCTTGCGACCCACGTGCTCGGACTCAACTTAGAGCAGTGGTCATGCCTGGGGCAAGCGGGTTTATCCCCGCAAATAGTAGCTCCTGCATGTTCTCGCAGTTCGGACTTTTTCGGAGCGATATTATTACCTAAACGTGGAGGCGTTCTGACTTCAGCCCCGACAGAATGTCCGTTAGATGGCGTCATTGACTACCGCTTACACTATAACGTTGGTGAACGAATAATGCCAAATAAAAAGTCATCCGATGCAGTGGCCGATCTAGTTTTCAAGTCATCTGATGTTAGTAGTCTGCACGCACTTTACGAGAATATCTTGGAATGGCATGCAAAAGAATTTCAGTGGTCGTTATGAAGAGATCCAGTGAAAGAATCTCGCTAATAGATGATCAGCGTAATGAATCCTCTGCTGTGAGACTTCTAGCTATTGGTGCTGGTATTAGTTCCGCAGGCTCTGGACTATTCGCATCGAGCGCAATAGTCTTCTTTGTAACTCGTGTCGGCCTTCCTCCAGGGCAAATAGGTTCAGTTTTGTCGGTTGGTGCTGTCGCTGGACTCATCCTGTCTATTATAATTGGTCGAGTGGCCGATCGAGTTGGTATTCGTCACATGCTAATTGCTATTGCTTTATTGAGGGCAGCTGCATATGGAAGCCTAGCATTTGTTAACGGTATTATTACTTACAGTGTATTCATGATAGTTGCCATTGTAGGCGATCAAGCTACACCGGCACTTCAACAAGCTTTAATTGGGCAGATCATTAAAAAGGAAAAAAGGACTACTGCTATGGGTATCATGCGGGCAGTGCGAAACATTGGTTCAACGATCGGTTTGTTGATCGGTGGACTCGTACTCTCTGCAAAATCGGATCTTGTTTATCGCCTCGCGCTAATGACAAATGGTATCTCTTTTGTTGCTCTTGCCGTTGTGATCGCAATGTTACATACCGAAGCAGAAGATTCCTCTAGACCTCCTTCAAGGGTAAGTTTTAACACAAAAACTAATAAATCACCTCTGCGATCAGTTCCGTTCCTTGGATTGATAGGCGCGAACGCCATGCTTCTACTTCACGATTCCGTCCTGTTAGTATTACTGCCGATATGGGTCGTACAACGAACCTCTTTTTCGCCCACTATGGTCGCAGTCTTAATTGCTATCAATACAATTGTGACAGTTGCTTTCCAACTCTTTATACCTAGAACAAGGTTTGGAAAACGATGGAGGTCTATACTTGTCGGTGCCACAATATCATTGGTGGGTATGTGTGTTGCATTCGCTGTTGCGCAAAGCCAACAAAATTTAGTTGTAGTAGCCATGTTTACAGTTTTTGCCGTACTTGCGCTAACGATTGGTGAGAACCTGCATTCAATCGGAGCTTGGGATCTTTCTTTCCAAATGGCACCACCAGATCGATTAGCAGAGTACCTAAGTGCGTTTCAATTGAGCAACGGACTAAAGGCGATCGTGGGACCAACACTCGTTACAGGAATTGTCTTGACTAACGGGTTAGGTGGCTGGGCGTTGCTAGCTGTGCTATTTACTGTTGGTGCTTACGGAACTTTGCGACTGGGAGTAAGAGTTATCAATAAGGACAGCTCATAAAGTAGATGGAGGGGGTATCTTTGTTGCTAATGATCTGTAGAGGAGGAGGTTTTCCAGATATCATCCATTAACGTTTGGGAATCGCGTAAAGACAAGTGTAATCTGCCGAATTACGACGTTCTAATATTTCGAAGAGTAATCAGAATGAAATGATCATAGGGTTCCAACATGATCAGCCATCCGCTACATCTATATTTGAATTTCTTGTAGCGGTCGTAGCGACTTTTTAAGGGGGTGCTAAAGTTGGACTTGAAGCTTGAAGGACGAGTAGTATATGTTACAGGAGGCAGCCGCGGTATCGGCAAAGCTATTGTTACCACTCTGCTCAGCGAGGGGGCTTGCGTGGGTACATGCGCTCGCAACCTTGCGGAGTTAGAACAGTTGCGTGACTCGTTACCAGAATCAGTGCGCTCTAGACTCGCCATCCAGGAATGCGACGTTCGTAACCCGGAAGCTGTTCGCGCAGCCGTCACAAACACAACTGAACAGTTTGGCCATCTTGATGGCATTGTGGCAAATGCCGGATTTGGGACTTCCGGTCGAGTGCTAGAAACACCAATCTCTGAGTGGATGACACAATATGAGATGAAACTGCTAGGCGTCCTTAATTTGGTGCAAGCAGCTGCTCCTGCCTTGCGTCAATCCGATGCCGGCCGTGTGGTCATAATGAATGGTGTCACGGCGCGTGTACCGGATAGTGAGATGGCTGCAGTTAGTGCAGCACGAAGCGCCGTTAGCCATACTGCATATTTACTAGCAACTGAATTCGCTTCTGACGGGATTTGTGTTAATGTAGTAAATATAGGAGCAATAGAGACAAACCGTCAGCGCGTTCGATTCGAGCGTTCCGGTTCCTCAATGACTTATTCCGCTTGGGCTAAACAGGAGGCGGAACGTCGAGGAATTATTCTCGGCAGATTTGGGCGAACAGATGAGGTTGCACCGTTAGTTATGGTGCTCCTTTCGCCACTTTCGTCATACATCACAGGAAGCTCGATTGACATAGCTGGAGGTCTAAATGCGAGGCCCTAATTATGTGCTTATGGGTTTGACATGGAAGAAGCGAGTGGCACTGTCAGGATTGATTTGGCAAGTAGATGTTCCTCTTAGTGTGGAAGGAAAAGTAGATGCTGAGCAGGTCACTGTGGAAGTTGTGAAATTTATAAGTTGTTTAACAAAAACGTTCATCAAAAAATGATGAACGTTTTTTCAGATAATCGATATAACTCAATAATTTGATTGGCTATATACATAATTTGAGCTTAATTTCCGTTCCGACTGTCACTTACCCCAAGGAGACATTTTTCTTCTAAATTAAATAATGATAAATTTTGGTTATGAATATTTACAAAATGTAGTACGATTAATGTGTCTACCATATTTTTCAATCATAAAAAGGAGATTAAAATGATTCATCTTTATTTATCCGATTTATTAACGCGCTGTAATTATGATTTAAATAGAACTTTACTTATACGTCATTCCTTAAAGCATGAACGATTTATTAAAGCGTATCGAGATGGCTTTCTACGGGAATATACGCAAAAACAATTGCTCCATTTCTATGATGCCTATGATCATGTTATTGTCTTTTCAGCGGATGAAGGCACGACTGCAAAATATCTAACATCATATGAAGTAAGGCATGGTGCGTCACCGATTGTAGCCCCAGATTGTTCGCCATTTTTGTTAGAGCCTTATAAAGGTGAAATCATGCATCCGTTATTTGAAATCTCAAATGACCCTTTACGGCCTTACGAAAATAAATTATTTATTGAATGGGGAAGGGCTGCCGTAATATGGTATCAAAAAGGCACCAATAAAAAGGTCATTACACAGCTCGTCAACACGAATAATTTTATCTTTTCCAGGATACGAAAACGTCCTGTTAACGTTCCAAGAGCTCAAACAAATCATTGATAATCCTCAAGCATATGCGGATTGGCATATCGCTTTAAGTTCAATCAATGCGATTTACGCCATCACAGATTGTTCTAACGGAAAAATTTATATTGGCTCCTCCTACAATAAAAATGGATTGCTCGGTCGTTGGTCAGAGTATGCCATAACGATTCATGGTGGCAATTTAGCATTTGAGGAGCTACATGCCAAAAACACAAATGCTCATTTACAGTTCCAATATACGATTTTAAAAGTGCTGCCAAAGGATATTACGCATTAGAAGCCATCGAGATCGAAAACAATTTTAAACAAAAGCTACAAACAATTCCGTTTGGTTATAACCATAATTAAAATTGAAGAAACAATTTAAACTACTTTAGTGATGGTTATAGCATAATTTAAGGACAAATGAGGTGAAAATATGCTTGCGGATATACACGGGAAAATAAGTGAATCCGGCAGTAACTTAACAGATCGATTGGAGGATTATTTAACAGGAACATTTTTCGGTACTTTGCGTTATATAAGCTTTCATAAAGGGTTAGGTGCTTTATTAAGTAGAACAATGAAGCCCATTGAGATGCGCGCAACTATTACAAAACTCACTTATGACTATTGGGCAAGATACGTGGAGTTTTGGCCGTATCATCAAGAAGGCGAATTTGATGTTGTGATCGATTTTCCTGAACTGTTAATAGGTATTGAGGTCAAGTATTTAAGTGGTTTATCTTCAAATGATGAAGAAGACTTTGTAATGCCAGAAGATAGTAAAAATCAGTTATCTCGCGAGGCACGAATTTTACAAAGTCGTTCAAATAAACCGAAACTTTTACTATTTATCGCACCTCAAGGTAGTTGTCAATCGATCTACAAAGCTTCATTGCCAAAAATGCCAAAAGACGTAGCGTTTGCCTATATAACATGGGAAGATTTATATGAATCATTAAAATTCATACAAAGTGATAACATTTATGAGCAGGTGATGGTGGCGGATTTACAAGCATTTTTGAAAAAAAGAGGATTTGAACGCTTTAAATCTATGGAAGTGGAATCTGAAACCATCACAAATGAGCATTATCAATTTAATAGTAAAAAAATAGAGCTATTTTCTTTTCAAACGACTATTGAGGTCAAGGAGGATTATTATGTCTTTAGAAACGAATATAACTAATGCCTTTGCAGTTATTCATCAAACATATGAAAATGTACAAAAGCTTATGAGTTTTGTAAGAGAGATAAGTGAAGAACATGGGTATGAGTGTAAAATTGATCGATTTTTACGCTATAAATCAGATGTACATGTTGATGGATATTACATTCATGATTTCATCGTATTATTTCAAAGCACCGATGATAGTATTCTTGAAACAGGTTGGCGTGATGGTCCCATTTATTCTTTAGAAATTGAACTGTTTAACCCAACAAAAAGAGATAAGCCCATGCTGTATGCAAGCAAATACACTTATGCAGATATAGCGTCGTGGACCTCTGGCAGCGCTTCAGGAAATCATTACGTCTTTTACACTCCTGGCCGTAACGATCATTTTGACACTGTAGAGGAAAATGATGATGTTTATAAAATAACGCCAATTAACGAAGAGCATGCAGATAAATACTACTTAGGCCTGCGAGAAGTACGTTATATTGGAACGCCACTCGTTGATATAACAGCTGACAACATTCCTACTATATTGTTTGGAGGTTTTGATAAGCTGTAATTAAAATTATCTATTCCGAAAATAAAACAACATTATTATACGAAGTAATGAAAAACTTTCATTCAGCTTCATTGCTCAATTTATTGATATCCGTACATGAAAAAAGGGGAAGAATATTTAATGGAAGAATTTTTAGATTGGAAAGATGGTGCTAGAGGACATCAATTTATAGCTTCCTTTAGCGGGGGAAAGGATAGTGTCCTAGCACTCTATAAAGCAATGAAGGTAGGAGAGGCGATTGGACTTATTGTTATGATGGAGGAAGAAGGGGAACGTTCAAGATCTCATGGAATGCCTCCGGAACTCATACAGGCACAAGCTGATTCTATAGGTTTACCAGTCTATACTGCTGCGGCTAGCTGGTCCGATTACGAAAAAGTTTTTATCCGTCTTTTAGAAAAAGCTAAAGATCAAGGTGCCGAAGTGTTAGTAACAGGAGACTTAGATATGCCTGCTCATGGCTGTTGGCATGATAAAGTTACGAAGGCTGTTGGTTTAAAGCTTGGTATGCCGTTATGGGAAATGAACCATCGTGAGGCTGTCGAAGAGTTCATAAATTTAGGATTTGAAACAATCATTGTCACGGTCAATTTATCATTGGGAATGCGGGAGGACGATTTAGGAAGAGTGTTAACCCATGAATACGTGAAGGAGCTTGAAGCACGCGGCATTGACCCTTGCGGAGAAGGTGGGGAATTCCACACTACTGTAATAGACGGACCTCTTTTTAAACACTCCATCTCCGTTCGTAAATGCAACATTATAAAAGACGGAGAATATGCTTTTTTACCTTTGGAGCTAGATTGAAAAGCAAAGCTGTTACGAGAAATACTGCAAAATAGGAGGGGAGATTGTGTTTACAGCAATTATTTTTGATGTCGATGGAACAATTTTGGATACAGAGCAAGCCATACTAAAATCTCTACAGAAGGTTTTAAAGGACGAAGAAAAGAAAGAATATGCGTTACAAGATTTAAGATTTGCCTTGGGAATTCCAGGGAAAGAAACTTTAAAGAAATTAAATGTACCAAATATAGATGTTGTTCATCCAAAATGGTCTAAGGCTGTACTAGATTTTTCTCATGAGGTTTCCGTATTTGCAGATTTAGAAGACGTCATTAAGGATTTAGCTCTACGTCAATTTAAGCTTGGTATTGTTACATCGAAAACGAAGAAAGAACTAAAAGAAGAATTCGAGCCATTTGGTTTAAGTGGTTACTTTGAACAAACCATTTGTGCATGTAATACTGATAAGCATAAACCTAATCCTGAACCGCTATTAGCATGTTTAAAACAATTAGATGTTTCTAATGATCAAGCACTTTACATCGGGGACTCTATATACGACCTGCAATGCGCACAAAGCGCTGGTGTGAAATTCGCACTCGCTTTATGGGGTTCAAAGACAAGAGAAGGGTTTCAAAAAGCTGATTATATATTAAACAAGCCAAAGGATATACTAGATTTACTTTAAACCAAATAGGAAAGACTCATTAAAAAGTTGGCTTCTTAACGAATAGGCGTTAAGTGGCTTCTTTTTCATATAAATTAATTGTTGATTAATAAACTGAATAGTTTTAATATTTTGTTTATAATAGTATTTTTTTACTCTTTAGGAGGGATATTGATGGCATTACGAGTAGGTGAAAAAATTACATTTGAGTGTACGTTTACAATAGAAGATGTTGAATTATTTACAAAGTTATCAAAAGATGAAGGGGTTCATCATATCACACCTGACGAACAAGGTCGTTTTGTCGTTCAAGGGCTTTTAACAGCAACACTTCCTACGAAAGTTGGTGGTGACTATAACGTGTTAGCTCGTAAAATGAATTTCGAGTTTATACGTCCAGTTTTTAGTGAAGATACAATTCGTTGTGATGTAATTATTGAACAGTATGAACCGGATGAAAAAAATCGTACGGCAATCACTACAACATTTACATGCACAAACCAACTCGACAAAGAGGTATTCAAGGGAAGTTTTTCAGGCACCATTCTACAAAAGGCGGAAGTTAGTAAATGAAAACTGCTGAAATTTCCAAATGCCAATTGTATTATTTGAGCCAAAACAGCAGATTTTAATTGATGGTGAAAATGATGTTGGATGGTTGAATATTCTCCGCGAAGATACAAATAGTTTTAGACACCTTCTTCATTTCAACATTGGTTGCGATTATCGCAATCATTCTAGCTTTGAGATTCGGAGAGACGTTCTAGTGAATAGGTATAATTAGGAAGTACTTTCCTGGATAACTTGAGGAGGTATTGCGGTGAACCAACACCAAATAATAATTACTCCGTATCACCCCAAATACGCTGAACAAACTGTGTCTATGTGGCGAGATAGCAAGGAACAGGCTATCGGACAGAAAGAAATTCACAGCTTTGAAAATCATGTTTACTTTTTAAATAATCTATTAACTGAACAGTTTCAAATAGATGTAGCGTTAATGGATGAAAAAGTAGTCGGAGTGATAGCTTACAATAAAAGGGAAATAAATCAACTATATATCCATATAGATTATCAAGGAAAGGGTATAGGTCAAATATTACTCGATAAAGCAAAAGCACAATCCAGCGGGCGATTAACATTATATACCTTTGAAGTTAATAAAAAGGCACAACGATTTTATGAAAAACATGGATTTAACATCATAGGTAGAGGCCATGAAAATGAAGAAAATCTACCGGATATTCAATATGAATGGATATCCCCAAAATAATGCAATTGAGCTATTATAGGAAAGCAAAGCAGCGGTACGTATCGACTTTTTAAGGAGGTGCTAAAGTTGGACTTGAAGCTTGAAGGACGAGTAGTATATGTCACAGGAGGCAGCCGCGGTATCGGCAAAGCTATTGTTACTACTTTGCTCAGCGAGGGGGCTTATGTAGGAACGTGCGCTCGTAACCGGGCGGAGTTAGAACAGTTGCGTGACTCGTTACCAGAATCAGTGCGCTCTAGACTCGCCATCCAGGAATGCGACGTTCGTAACCCTGAAGCTGTTCGCGAAGCCGTCGCAAACGCAACTGAACAGTTTGGCCGTCTTGATGGCATTGTGGCAAATGCCGGATTTGGGACTTCGGGACGAGTGCTAGAAACACCGATCTCAGAATGGATGACACAATATGAGATGAAACTGTTAGGCGTCCTTAATTTGGTGCAAGCAGCTGCTCCTGCCTTGCGTCAATCCGATGCCGGCCGTGTGGTCATAATGAATGGTGTCACGGCGCGTGTACCGGATAGTGAGATGGCTGCAGTCAGTGCAGCACGAACCGCCGTTAGCCACACTGCCTATTTACTAGCAACTGAATTCGCTTCTGACGAGATTTGTGTTAATGTAGTAAATATAGGAGCAATCGAGACAAACCGTCAGCGTGCTCGATTCGAGTGTTCCGGTTCCTCCATGACTTATTCCGCTTGGGCAAAACAGGAGGCGGAACGTCGAGGAATTATTCTCGGCAGATTTGGGCGAACAGATGAGGTTGCACCGTTAGTTATGCTGCTCCTTTCGCCACTTTCGTCATACATCACTGGAAGCTCGATTGACATAGCTGGAGGTTTAAATGCGAGGCCCTAATTAGGAACGATTTGGTAAGTAGATGGCTCCCCTTAGTGTGGAAGTTGTGTAATTTATAAGTTGTTTAACAATACGTAAAAACGTTCATCTGAAAATGATGAACGTTTTTTTTAGATTATCGATATAACTCAATAATTTGATTGGCTATATATTCAGAGCTGAACTGAATCCCATCTTTGAGCCACCACATGATTATTCCAAGTAC
This sequence comes from Lysinibacillus sp. NPDC097231, assembly GCF_044761885.1. Classification (NCBI taxonomy): domain Bacteria; kingdom Bacillati; phylum Bacillota; class Bacilli; order Caryophanales; family Bacillaceae; genus Lysinibacillus; species Lysinibacillus sp. NPDC097231. The sequence goes on from NZ_JBIWDH010000002.1 coordinate 148,143, forward strand.
TGAAGATGCCAGAATATCCATTGACAGAGTTGATTTCGTAGAAGTACCATCATTTTCACGTTTTATTACAATCAAATCCGTTAGCATCATATGAAATTTCCTTTTGAAACCAGGGTGCTCAAATAAAACAGCTAAAATTTTTCGATGCTTATAAAAATAGTCTAAAAGTGTAATTAATTGTTCTTGATTATTTAAGTTATCAATTTGTAAAGTCGGAGATATTTTCAACGACAGGTCGTCGAAAATATCGTATACTACCTGCTTTAATAAATCATTAATATCTATAAAATGTAAATAAAAAGTTGCCCGATTTAGCTCAGCACGCTTGGCTATTTTTTGTACTGTAAGTTTTGAAATATCCGGGTTTTCAGTCAATATATCTACGACAGCTTCTTTAAACACTCGTTTAGAGCGAATAGCTCGTGGGTCTTGCTTTTTATGTGTGGTCAATTTAATTCTCCTTTATCTATTAAATACAAATTTCATTAATAGTTTTTTTAAATTTGTTGTTTAATTAACACTTCTTGAAAAATTGTAAATAGGCATCAAAAAATAAAAATGTTATTATCTATTTTATTGACACAGTGTTAATAAAACAAGTAGAAAGAGGAATTTTGTAATGTCGGAATCAATCAATAAAAAAGTATTATTAACAGTCTTAATCTTAGGATGTTTTTTATCTACACTAAATCAAACACTGTTAAACGTTGCATTAAGTAATTTAATGGCCGTATTTTCTGTTTCTGCTACAACCATTCAGTGGTTATCTACGGGCTTTATGTTGGTAAACGGGGTGCTAGTCCCGATTACTGCATACTTGATGAAACGTTTTTCTACTCGCCAATTATTTATAAGCTCAATGCTTTCTTTATTAATAGGCTCTATTCTTTGTGCCGCAGCACCAAACTTTGCTACCTTACTAATTGGTCGAATGATACAAGCCGTTGGTGCAGGAATTATTATGCCCTTGCTAATGAGCATCGTGATGTTTATTTTTCCTCCAGAAAAAAGAGGCAGTATGATGGGGCTAATAGGACTCGCCATAATTTTCGCACCAGCAATTGCACCAACATTAGCAGGCTTTGTTATTGATTATTATTCATGGCGTTGGTTATTTATCGGACTTATTCCATTAGTCGTGATTATCATTGTAATGGCCATGAAATATTTAATTAATGTTTCCGAAACAGCAAAAGCGAAGTTAGATATAATGAGTGTGATATTATCAACAATTGGCTTTGGACTTATACTGTACGGCTTTAGTAATGCAGGAAGCCACGGTTGGGATGATAAAGTCGTTATAGCTTCTATACTTGTGGGAATAGTGACGATAACTATATTCTGTTATCGACAAATCAAATCTTCTGATCCACTTCTTAATTTATCCGTGTTTAACAATAAAGTATTCACGCTAACTTCCATCATCAACATGATTGTCACAATGATGATGTACGCGGATATGATATTATTACCAATATATTTACAAAACGGAAGGGGATTTACAGCATTAGACGCTGGTTTATTATTATTACCGGGAGCTTTGGTAAATGCCTTTATGTCTCCAATTACAGGGAAAATGTATGACCGCTTTGGTGCAAAGCCGTTATTTATTATCGGTTTGATTTTTATCATTCCTTCAATGTGGGTTGTCACAGACTTAACAGAAACAACAGCTTTTAGTTTTTTAATGATACGCACCATTTTCCTACGTATAGGATTGAGCTTTATCACAATGCCATTGAACACAGCTGGTTTGAATGCCTTACCTAAAACACTTGTAACACATGGAACAGCCGTGAATAATACCCTACGCCAAATTTCGGGTGCAATTGGAGCTGCTGTAGTTATTACAATTTTCACAGCACAAACGACAAACCATGCGAATACATTGATGGCAGAAACACCAAATGCTACGGTAGAAGCTATTCGCGCGCTTGCTTCCATCTTAGGTTCAAGTGATGCCTATTATTTCATGACTATCTTAGCGATCATCGCATTTGTTTTAACGCTATTTGTTCCATCTAAAAAAATGCTCAAACAACAAGCATAACTTTTAAGTCAGTACAATTTTGTACTGGCTTTTTTTACTTCATAAAATACGAGCATCTGCATAGACGGTTGTTTGCTGACAAATCGCCTTTGGTTATAGGATAATGATGTTATACTTGATGGTCAAAATTCAGTGGCAAACGATAAAAAAGGATGTGCTAAAAAATGAATATAGAAACGGTTATGCAGGAGCTTAAAGCTCTCGGTAAGGAACGGACTAAAAAAATATACATTTCCAATGGTGCGCATGAGCCACTTTTTGGCGTGGCAACAGGGGCAATGAAGCCAATAGCAAAGAACATAAAAATAGATCAAGCATTAGCGGAAGAACTATATGCCACAGGCAACTACGATGCCATGTACTTCGCAGGCATTATTGCAGATCCAAAAGCAATGACTGCGTCTGATTTTGATCGTTGGATGGATTCGGCATATTTTTATATGCTGTCTGATTATGTGGTAGCCGTAACTTTGGCGGAAGCAGATATTGCACAGGAAGTTGCTGATAAATGGATTGCTAGTGGTGAAGAGTTGAGAATGTCAGCGGGTTGGAGTTGCTACTGTTGGCTTTTAGGAAATCGCTTAGATGTTGAATTTTCAGAGAGCAAAATTGCTAGCATGCTTGAGCAAGTGAAAAATACGATTCACGATTCACCAGAACGAACGAAATCAGCCATGAATAATTTTCTATACACGGTTGGGATTTCATATGTACCACAACATGAAAAAGCGCTCGAAATTGCGAAGGAAGTAGGTCCAGTCGAAGTCAAACGGGATAAGAAAAAAAGTAGTATTCTACACGCTTCCGAAAGTATTCAAAAGGATATAGAAAAAGGAAAGCTTGGTTTCAAACGTAAATATGTAAGATGTTAAAAAAACGGAACCTCCAAATTTTTTACTTTGGAGGTTTTTCATTAACACCTTTTTGGTTACGGACCTTAATAATGGTAAAATTGGAATGGGTAAATAAATTATTCGAGGTGCGCCAATATGAAAACATATAAAAAACATCTAATTCCCATATGGATTGTATTATTTGTTGTGTATTTATTTATATTATTTATTTATCAAATTTCTCTAAGTCAAAAGCCTACTATTATATTTACAGTCACCCATATTTGTACTTCAACTATGATCAGTTTATTTGTTATAGGTGTAAAATCGGACAACAAAAAATTAACAAATTTTATTTCTATTCTAGCTATTACGATTCTCTTCATTTGTTCAATAGGTGTGGCTGGTTATTTTAATCATCATAAACATGATGATTTCCAGAAGAAAGAGATTTTATTAACTGGTGCATCGGGAGCATTCCAATCACTTAATATAAAAAGTGAAAACATTGTATCTGTTGATGTTGGGGAATTTACCGAACATGCCAAAACTGATGGTTTTCCTTATAGATATAAAGTAAAAGTCGTAAGTTCTGACTCTGAAAAACCCTATTATTTCGAATGCTCGGATTCTAAATGTGAAACGATGGTAAGGTATTCATATCCAGTTGAAGATTAAGGGGAAAATTGGATTGTCTTTAAGTATTTAAATATGAGTGTAGCTGGTTTTCGTGAAAAGGGCTATTTTTAAGCTGAAATCATGCAATTTCATTTACGCAGCTTACTTCATATTCCTCAATTAATCTAAAATTTCATTTCAAGGGTTAAAAATACATTGCTAAAAAACTTTAAAAGTGCGGAAGGTGAAATTACTAAACAAGCTACTCTCAGATCTTGTCAAAGAAAATGGCGCCTCATGTTTGTATGAGACGCCATTTCAGTATGATCATTTTCGCCTTGGCGTGAATGAAGATAAAAGTTATCGAGTTAATCGTTGTGTAAAGGCATCTAATTGTATCAATGTTACATTGTCGTTTACTCCAAATGTTCCGTCTCCCTTACCTACCGTAATTTTATTGGAAGAAAGAATAGCTACATAATTATATGCCCAATGTGCACTTGGAGCATCTGAGAATTCGTCTGCTTTTCCTTGTTGTTTTAGTTTAAAGGCTTCCACTAAAACTTTTGATAATTGACCGCGTGTAAGAGGGGAACCTGGATTGAACTTTCCATTTTCATCACCCGTAAAAACGCCAATTTTCTTTAGTGCTACAGCAGCACCAGCATATTTAGAAGATGGTTGAACATCAGGGAAGCTTGAATTTGTATCACTTGTATCTAAATGTAAGATGTTAGCTAAACGAAGAGCTACCTCTCCACGTGACGCATAGATGCTAAAGTCTATATCAGTACCTTTTACTTCTCCATTATCGAAGTTTGCAATACGTTTTGCACCTATGTAACGAGATCCCCAATAATATGGGTCGTTAATTTTATCCATTTTAACCCCAGAACTTGTAGTAGCAGAAATAAAATTGCTATCACCTATGTATATTCCAACATGCGAAACACCGTCTCCTGAAGTATTAAAAAATACGAGATCCCCCGTCTTTAAATTGTCTTTTGAAATAGAAGTACCTTGCTGATATTGAGCTTGTGAAGTACGTTCTAATGAGATTCCTAAATTGGAAAAAACCAATTGAGTATATGCTGAGCAATCAACACCAGTCTTAATATCTGTTCCTCCATATTTATAAGGAACTCCGATGTATTCTTTTGCTGTATTTGTTATATCTGTTATTGTCGCTGCTTTAGCGTCACTAATACCAATTCCTGTGAAGAGTGTAAAAGATGCAAAAATTGGTAGTAACCATTTTTTCTTCAATTAAAACTTACTCCTTTCAAATAGCTTTCGCTTTTGACTAAAGTAAGAATATCATGAAACATATTAGCGTGATTTTTCATTTATATTACTGATTATTACTAAACAACAAAATTGCAACCTTAATTTTAACTCTGTAAAACTCCTGCAATAATCGTGGGTAATTTTACTAAAAATATATGAAAATATAGGGTTGGGTGGTATATAAGTGTAAATTTTAAAATTTCATCAAATCTTTATTAGGGATATTATATCAGTTTCCCCTACAGGGATTAGAAAGGGGAGAGGGGAGAAATGATTGGCAACTGGTGAATTTATAGTTTTAGATAAAAGAAATTAAAGAAAGCAGCGCTAATCATCAATAATGATCATTTTTGGGTTTATGCGCAGGTTAATTCAATAACAGATATGTAAAATATAGGTTATGTAGTTATGCTATTATAATAGATAACTGTATTCAAAGGAGGATGAATATGGAATTAACCATTGGCATTGCACTTATACTTATTGTATTTTTTTCTTCAAATATTATAGAAAAGAGATTAAAGAAAATAGAAACACAAAATAATCGTATGATAGAAATTTTAGAAGAAATTAGGGATAAGAAATAAAGGTTCTACCTAATAGATTGTCAATAAAAAATAGTAATGGAGGTAGATTGTATGGATTCTAATTATAAATGTTTTATTGATATTCGTTTCAGTGGTGGAGATATTCAATTTGACGTTTCGAATGACACACAGTTATTTAGTTTTAAATCAGGTATAGGTTTTGTAGCTATCCCACATTTTTTCTCAACTCTTTCCTCTCTATATAAAGGAGAAATCAGTGAGGCAAGATTGGATTGTCATGGAAACTTTGATTACTATATATTTTCCAGTGATGGTACAAACCTTTTTATTGAACATACAAGCCATTATCCAGATGGTATATTTAACTATCAATTTAAGCTAAAAGAGTATATCGAAGCTATTGATACAGAATTTCAGAAATATCTGCAACAACTTGAAAAGGAAGGAATTTTACCTTTAAAAACTAAAGAATTTGCTCATCCATTAGGGGATGATGTATTAAATTCTTTTTATGAATTTTCATCACTTTTAAATTTAATGGGTGCAAAAATGAATGATAACATAGATAAATCTAATATTGGATATACGTTTTTTAAACCAACAGGAGTACGTCATGAATTTCCTGTTGTCAACTTAGTGAAGCAACAAGTAATTGGTACTGTTTTATACAAAGAAAAAATATATATGACTGTTGTTATTGACTTGCAAGCAAATACTATACAAGTTCAGGGAGACGTTGCTGAATTAGGAGATTTAACTATTAGTAGAGATTCTTACATTGATATGTTCAAAGGGCAGGCAAAGTTTTTTATTGATAATAATATTTCTAATCCAGAGAAGTATTATAATGATTTAATAAATAATCAATCATCTTAAACTTTATTATTTTATAACGGAGCAGGATAATGGGAAAATCTACGTTAAAGCAATGATGTTAAACTGGAATATACAAAAATTCGGAGGTGATTATATGGAAAAATCAATACATTATACGATAGAACCCCCTAATGACTTTGAGCAGTTATTAACCTTATATGAATCTCTAGGATGGAATTCACTTAAATTAACAATTAATGATTTGGAGCAAATGTGCAATCAAAGTTGGTATGCAATTTATGCTTATGACGAAAAACAATTAGTGGGTATGGGACGTGTTATTTCAGATGGTGTAATTACTGGAATAATATGTGGATTATGTGTTCTACCAAGCTATCAGTCTGAAGGTATCGGCAAAGAAATGCTGAATCGAATAATTCAACATTGTGAGCAAAATCGAGTAATTCCTCAACTAATGTGTGTTGAAAGCTTGCAAACCTATTATGAAACTTTTGGGTTTAAGAAATTTTCCATTGGAATGACAAAAAGTGTAGATCGTTAAATCTAATTTGTTATTCACTATCAGATGCGATTGTTCAATGGGATCAGTCACTTCTTGTGTTAACGGTGCAATTCAAACGAGGTGAAAAAATGTATTGGGAGACTCTTCCTAACTGGGTTTGGATCATTTATTACTTATTTATAATAGCAACATTGGGAACTGCAATATTTAGTGTGATTCGAAAGAAAAAGATAATTTTATCCTTTATCACCATATTTATTACAATAACAATACCTATAATTAGTATTATAAACAGCATTGGGAGAGAAAAAGGAGTGGATGAGTTTGAACATTTAGTTACTCATTTACAACAAGGATCTCCCTGGGCTATTTACGCAATCATAGGTTACTTATATATACTTGTTTGGTGGATTATGTTTCTAATTAAAAATAAAGAGAAGGCCGTTCCTTATTAAACTAAATATTGGTACGTATTTCTGTTTTCAAAAATCCAAGGTAAAGTTTGTTAATACAAGTACAAGCTATTATCGGTACTTTAAAAACTGGTTATCCCTTTAATCATAGAGATTTTTTTCCATAAATTCGGTTGACATAAAAAGTGTATTAAGCGTATAATACATCACGAAGAGTGTATTATATGTTTAATACATCTTTACGTTTTTTTGAGGATGGTGTATTAAGTTGTTAATACACCAGACAGATTAGCAGGCAATGGCTAAATAATGGGTGTATCTTTATAAAAAGTAAATTGCCCAATTATTATGCCCAATCTGTATTAAGTGGTTAATACACGAAAATATGATTTTCCGGGAGTTGAGTTAATTGACTGTAAAGTTTAATAATCGGGATCCAGTTTATGTCCAGGTTATCCGGCATTTTAAAGAGCAAATCGCCAAGGGTTATTATGAACCTGGTCAGGAGATTCCTTCAAGAAGGGAACTGGCCAATCAGCTGAAGATTAACCCCAATACCGCACAACGAGCTTATAAGGAAATGGAGGAACAAAGATTGATTTTTACTGAAGGGAATATGCCGAGCTGCATTACTAAAAATGAAGCGGTCCTTAAAAGTGTCCGTGAAGAATTGATTATCGAAGCGGTTGACTTATTTTTAGGTTCTATTAAATCCATCAATGTGCCGCTATCCGAAGTGTTGGAACTAGTTAAGAAAAAACATGATGCCGAAAGCGGTGAAGCGGAGGGATCGAAATGATCGAAGTAAAAAATGTCAAGAAAAAATACGGCAGGAAACAGGTTTTAAAAGGTCTTTCTTTTACTGCTGAAAAAGGTGAAATTACTTGTTTAATCGGAATAAATGGAGTCGGAAAGACGACAATCATGAAAGCTATTATGGCGCTTACTCCGATTAATAGCGGTGAGATTTTGATTGATGGGGAAAAAATCCGAAAAGAAAGCTTTGAGAAAATTACCTTTATTCCAGATACGATTACGATGTTGCCACAAATGAAAATCAGTGAAGCCTTAGCGTTCATGGCTGATTTTTATAATAATTGGAACACTAATAGAGCAGAAGAGTTACTGCAATTTTTTAAACTAAACCCAACTGAACGGATTGCTAATTTATCCAAGGGGAATACAGCTAAAGTGAATATGCTATTAGGTTTGGCACTTGATGTAGATTATTTACTAATGGATGAACCATTCTCTGGTATCGATATTTTCTCTCGTGAACAGATTGCAGAAGTGTTTACAAGCCATTTAATTGAAGAGCGTGGTGTCATTATCACAACGCATGAAATTAGTGATATTGAGCACTTGATTGATCGAGCAGTTCTTATTGATAACGGTGAAGTAGTAAAGGAATTTAGCGTGGAGGAAGTGCGTGAGAATGAAGGGAAATCAGTCGTTGATATTATGCGGGAGGTATATCGGGGATGAAAAACTATTTAAAACTAGTTAATTTCGAAATCAGTCGATTTTTTAAATTGTATCTAATCCTAGTAGGTTTGACAACTGTATGCCAGGTCATTGGGGCGGTGATTGTCTCACAAGTATATATGAGAGATGCAAAACAGGTGATGGCTGAAAAGCAATTATCCATGAACCAATATATTGAGGCAAATGGAACTTTTTCTTTTTATCAATTCGCTAATTCTGGATGGTTTCTGTTGCCAGTCTTTTTTTGTATCGCTATGTTGATGATTTATGTTTTCTTTATATGGTATCGGGATTGGTTTGGAAAAAATACGTTCATTTATAGATTACTAATGTTGCCAACTGAAAGAATTACTATTTATTTCGCTAAATTAACGGCCATTATGCTTTTGGTGCTTGGTTTAATTGCTTTGCAAATAATGTTAATTTTGATAGAAAAACAAGTCGTGAATAGTATTATACCAACAGATTTCCAATCTAGTTTTTCAATTTATGATAGTTATAGATATAGTCTAGAAATGTGGAGCTGGTTTTATCCGAATACCTTTACAGAATTCATTTTAGTATATGCACTCGGGTTCTTAGCTGTAGCAGTACTTTTCACGGCCATTTTAATTGAGCGGAGTTATGGTTTGAAAGGAATTTTCGGGGCAATTTTTTATGGATTACTATCACTCGGTGTCTTTTTTGCTCCAATATTTTTGGCAGATTTTTATACAAACTACTTTTACCCACTTGAAATCTTCTTAATGGTAATGGTAGCAAGTATCGTCGTTTTAGGAAGTGCCATTTGGTTTGCACATCATTTGCTAAAACATAAAATCAGAGTCTGACGGGAGGATTGACAATGAAAAAATATTGGCAAACAATATTGATTAGTTTAATAGTCGTGGTGACAATCGGTACTTATTATTTCCAACAAGCAGCAATGGCTCCCAAAAATGATGTATCCTTTAAAATTGAAGCTATTAGTGGGAACAAGGAAGAAGTAGAAAATCTTATCCTTCAAACAAATTTTCAAAGTGGAGATATTCATCGTTGGTTGTACATAACAAAGGATAGTTCTACTAACAGGATGAATCGATCATTTTTTGCGGGTTTGAACGCTTCGAATGAAGATGAAATATTTGGGGAATTCATACAAAAATATCGCAAATTTATGCGAGGAAAAGACTTGTATCAGAATAAGTTTTTTGAAGACGAAGCACATTTGATTTACACAACCTTTAAAGATAATGGTCAAAAAGAGGGCAGAGGAGATTTTTTAACTCTTCAAATCGATACACTTGATAAAAATACAAATGACAGTTCTTCTTTCAAAATCAATACGCCAGCACAAGCAAGCTATGACTGGATCAATGTGAGGGGTGTTTATGTAGGAGAAGGTAAAATAAGGATATTGGCAACGATCTATCTCATTAATGGTGGGGAGGAGCTGCATATATTTACAGTTGATGAAAACAAAATGGAATTAGAGGATGACTCAGTCCTTGCAAAATTAGCATCGGAAGAAAGAGGCATGGAAGGTATCCGTATTTTTAATGAATACAATATTAAAAAGGAAAATCACTTCTTATATATGGTAAGAAAATACAATAACTATAAGGGAGAAGGAGCAGAGCCAGAAATTATCTCTAGCCAAACATATATTTATAACAACACTACTAATGAAGTTGAGGAGTGGATAATCCCTGACAAATTAAATCCATATAGCAAGTGGATGGTTCTTTATGAATCATATATATATATTCCTGTTCATTCAGCCAACGGTTTAGAGTTGAACCGTTACAATATTGAAAAGAAACAGTGGGAAGAGCCTTTAAATATAAAATATTCAAGCAAAGTTAGTGATGAAGATATTCCTTTTTTAAAGATTACAGATGGTAAGGTATATTTAGTGAATCGTGTTTCTGACGGTCATTTGTTGTTTATCGGTGATTTACGTACAGGTGAATCATTATATGAAGGTAAAATCATCCTCGAAAACAGAGAAAATATAAATGCAGATTACACACTTAATATCGAGGATTTATATAACATTAATTAAAGAACATACAATTTAAAATTTTGATGGTGTTTAATTGGTGATCCCAAAATTAGAGTAAGTAGCTTTGGTAGGTATGAATTCTATGATTCATATCTACCGATTTTTGATCCTTGGGTAGATGATTGTGAATTATTATCAAATTATTCTTCGACCATTTTACATAAACAAGTTTCATTGCAGAAAAGGATGGTAAACTTGTGGGTTTTCTAATAGGATTCCTTTTTGAAATTGAGTAGAGATAGAATTGTTGATAGTCTATCAATAATTACAGACCGTGATGGACCAAATCAAGACAGAGTTTTATTTGTCAAAAAATTAGATTAAATTCTAGAATAAATTGAAACGCTTTTTTACTTAAGAAGCAGGTTAGTCTTATAATAAATTCCATTTTTATAACGATTTTACTATTAGTTTCGGTGAACCGTACCATAAGTAGGTGAGGTTTTTAGGTACAGTTAGAAATCTCTTTCATCTATAAAAAGCCAATATCCAATTAGCTTTAATTATTGGATTTAAAAAGTAGACCTAGTAGTAACCACTCCAGTAAGGGTGGTCTATGCATTTGATTTTTATTTACAATTATATGTGTGAAACAGTGACAGTTTTCGTTTTATGGAACGGCTTTTCCTTCGAATTTTTTTGAAGTCAGATGTAGGTTGGTTTCCATAAAGAAGCCCTTAAATATTGGCTGATTTGCAGGATTTTCCGTTTACTCTTGATTTCAATTTGAGCTAAATATTCAAGGGAAATACGATGAGCTCCACGTATACTTGATAATAAATAGCTCATTCGCCGTGAGCGTAGAGCTTTTTGATGTTCAATTATAAGGGACTTTTTCTATGCATAAAAAGAGATTATTGAATATTTTGGGTGTTTCGAAATACAGGATAAGGGTAGTGCAACGCTTGTAATAACTTATTTAACCCAAAGTCCCCTTTTACTTACTTCTTAGACGATCTATTGACCTTATCCTCAGAGTAGATGGTGTAACACTTTTTAGTTCGTTGAAATATTATACAGAATGACTAAAAGTAGAGCTTCAAAGTGGTCATAATATAAGACTATAACTATTAGTTTGTATGTTTGAGTGTCATGTGAATAATACAAATGCTTGATGTTTTGATCTAGAGTTTTTTTGATGAAATTGTATTTATAAATACAATTTCAACGGATTGAACTAAAGTAATAATAATTCATTGGACTAATCAATAAATAGTGTGAAGGGTTGAGTAATGTGAAAACAAACTGGCATGAAGACTTTATCTTTAACTTGGCAAGTCTTGTCCGTCCAAAGGTATATGTGGAGTTAGGAATACAGCATTGTAAGCTTTTTAATCAAATAATTCCTGTGGCTGAACGCTTAATAGGAGTAGATATTACCCCTGGTGCCGGCAATTATATGACAAAATCAGAGAATGCCCAATTTTTTAATGGTACCACACAGGAATTTGCTAAAGAATTAACGATTCATCCTCTACAAATTGATATGTTATTCATCGATGCAGATCATTCGAAAGAGGCAGTATTACAAGATTTTAAGGACTTTTTTCCATTCGTTTCCTCACATGGATTAATTTTATTGCATGATACGCATCCTGAAAATGAGTATATGATGCAGCCATCTTTGTGTGAGACTGCCTACCAAGCAGTTGAAGAATTATCAAAGGAAACAGAATTATATGAATTGATGACGATCCCAATTTCACCAGGATTAACGATTTGTAGAAAACGCCAGGTACAATTATCGTGGCATGAAAAGTAAATAATCATAGAGTAGGTGTCCATATTGCTTTAGCATAATCCAATGTTGAATAGTCATAGTCGCACAACGAACCGAAAAAATTCTGGTAAGAAAAGAGTGCTAGAATACTATGGATGTGAAGCATGGAAAAACAAAGGGACGAATGTTTGTCGCTCGAATTCTGTACGAACAGACTATGCCGATCCATATGATTTCAATAAAATGGAAGAACTACTCCACAATGAGCCTATATGGATGAGTTGATTATGAAAGATGAATATATCGAGAAATCGCAACTTATTGAACAGCAGATGAATGATATCAAGATTATTATGGAACCGTTAATGGAGCAACTAAGAGCGGCAACTATAACAAAAATAATGTATGAACAGGTGAAAGTCATATTCGAGAATTTTGATAAGGCATTTAAAAATTCTTTCACAAGAGAACAACGTAAGCGGCTATTACATTTGTTAATTCATCAGGTTACGATTGAGGAAAAGCGTAAGATTGAAAGCATTCAAATCATGCTGAATATTGATGTGTTACAAGAATTGAAATTAGGAGTTGGAGAGGTGTCTGAGGACACTTCTTCAACTCCTTTTTCTGTTTTGGTGGCTATTTAGTTTGATAGTACAGGTAGTTAGGTAATACTACCTAATATTGTGAATAAATGTTCTTAAACAAAAGGGTGCTTTACTTGAAGAACATTGAGTTGCATTAGTAGCTCCTTTTTCTTATTAAACTAACGGGGCAGTTTAGTGCAACAAGGAGTACCTTCAAAATTATGGGGATTTACAACGCTAAGTTAAGAAATGTGACCAAACGACGCTTTGGGGGCTTTTTGACGAACGAATGATAACCATAGTGATATAGATGCGCCTTATTTTACATGGCAAAAATCCGGGTTACTTTTAAGCTCATTAATAGGCATACTTGTTATTTTTATTGGTGCTTATTTACTAGGGTATATGGAATATGTTCAATAACCTATATTCGAAAAAAATCGCATTATCTAGCACATAAATATTTAATTAATACTTAGGCATATTCAGATAAAATGAATATGTCTACTTATTTTTTGAAAATCTTGTAACGTTTTATTATTTCGTTAGTTATTTAAGTGAAGGAGGGGAGAAAGTGAACTTTGAGGAAATTTATCAAGCGTATTTTCATGATGTTTACTTATATACAAAGTCTTTAGTAGCTGACAAGGATATAGCAGAAGAAATTACACAAGAAACATTTTTTAAGGCGCTGAAATCGTTTCATCAGTTTGATGGCAAAAAAGATGTGAGAGCGTGGCTTTTTACAATCGCTAAAAATACATACTTTACGCATTATAAAAAGCAAAAACGAGTGATAAACATGGAAGGAAATTCAGCGCAAAAGGATGTCCAACTTGTAGATTATTTGATGGACGAAGAACGAGCGTTGGTGATTCATCGATTTTTACACGCAATGGAAGAGCCATATAAAGAAGTTTTCTCCCTTCGAACATTTGGTGAGCTTTCTTTTGAGGCAATTGGGCATTTATTTGGAAAAAGTGATGGCTGGGCTAGAGTAACGTATTACCGTGCAAAAAAGAAAATAACAGCGTATATGGAGGCGAAACAAGATGAAAGATATTAAATGTACAGTCATTCAAGATTTGCTGCCACTTTATGTAGATGAGGTAGTAAGTGATGATACGAAATCGTTAGTTAATGAGCATTTACTTACATGTGAGGATTGTAGAAATGAATATGAGCAAATGAAAGGAACGCTTTATGTACCAATTGAAAATAAAGCCACTTTGTTCAGTCAGCTTAAGAAACGATGGAATCGCAAAAAATGGCTTCTTATTTTTGGTTCTGTTTTAACGACCACATTAATAGGATTTGCACTATTTTCATTCATATTTCATTACGAAAAGCCCATTCCTTATACAGCAGATTTATTTGAACTTGAAGAAACGGCAGATGGAACGCTTGTTTTAAATTATTTTGGAGAAAGTCATGCAGGATCGCATACGACACACCCTTTAGAAGTTGAAATAGATGGGGAAGTAAAAAAAATTAGCTTAATTTATTATGTTAAAACAATCGCCCATTCGCCTACTAATAACTTTTTACGAGAGGAAAAAAGAATTGGACCTGAACGATTAGAGTTAGGAGATAGTGAAACTATTGATGCAGTTTACTATGGGGACTTTGAACTTGATAAAGTAACCAAAGAAAAAGAGCAAACATGGGAAGAACTTTTACAACAAATGACGTTGATTTGGGAGAGGTAAATAGGAAGTAAATAAAACCGCATTTAAGCATGTTACGGAGAACCGTATCATAAGTAGTGCGGTTCATACTTTCACAGAAATATAAATCGTCGTGTTAATTATATAAGATTACCATTTATTAAAGAACACGATAGGTTGTGTTCTTTTTTTTGTTAAGTGAATTAAAGTAGTTGCATCTGACGTAACGGTAGATTTTATACTAAAGAAAAGGGAGATGAAAATATGTATTCAATTGGTCAATTTGCGAAAAAGACGGGGCTAACGGTACGAGCGTTACGATTTTATAGTGAAAAGGGATTGCTAGAACCATGTTTTATTTCAGATTCGGGTCATCGTTATTACAATGACGGTAGCATTGAAACAGTTCAAAAAATAGTAACATTAAAATACTTAGATTACTCATTGGAGGAGATTGAAGATATTTTACGGAATGGGGAACAGCAGCTAATAGAATCATTAATGTTTCAAAAACTACAACTAGAGAAGAAGCGAAACCAAATTGATCGTGTTATTGCGAGCTTGGAACAGGCGATTGAAATAGGAAAACAAAGTGAAGTAATCGATACATCAATTTTTTTAACGGTGATTTTTAACTTACTAAAAGAGGATGAACAAAGGGACTATTGGCGAAGTATATTACCTGATGAGTTGGTAGAGCGTCTATATGACTTTTTCGGAATGAATATTATTGAATTAAATCAAAAATACATAGATTTAGCAAATCAGTTGAAGCAAGCATACATTCAACCGCCTCAAGACGAATATTTGAAATCGTTAATCGATCAGTTATTCTCATTAATTCCACAAGATATAGTAGAAGAGCTAGTAGAAGTATTAAAGGAATATGAGGATATTCAAATAAATGAATGGTTATTTCCTACACCCTTTACAAAGGAAGAGGAAGACTGGTTGATTTCACAGGCTGACAGACTTGGGATTTACGGAGGTAAGGATGATGAATAATTCTGTAAGAGGACTTTGGCAGCTTGTTAATAGTAATCGATTGTCGAAGAAACTCACGATAGGCACTCTTTTACTAAGTATTGTTGAAACACTAATCGGGTTGGCTGTTCCCTTAGTTACGATGAGAATGATTAATGATTTTTCAACGATTGGCTTTTCATTGCAGTCAATATTATTAGTAGGTGCATTTCTGATTTCCCAAGCTGTACTGAGTGGAGTAACGTTTTATATGATGCGTAAGCTTGGGGAAAGAATTGTGGCTAATTTGCGCAATACGGTATGGGCGCATGTTTTACGGTTACGTATTCCTTACTTTGATGCACATGAATCTGGTGAAACAATGAGCAGAATTACGCAAGATTCTAATGTTATTAAGGAGCTTATTACAGATCATTTGATTAGTTTTATTTCAGGTTTATTTGCTATTGTTGGTGCAGTAATAATATTAATCATCATTGATTGGAAGATGACCCTACTGATGCTAATTGCAGTTCCAGTTGCAATTTTATTGACTCTGCCTCTTGGACAGCGTATACATAAAATCGCGAAAGCAAATCAAGACGAGCTTGCCAGTTTTACGGGACAGTTGGGGCGTGTATTAACGAATATTCGACTCGTAAAAACTTCGCAAACCGAAAATTTCGAGCAGCAAAATGGCGAAGAAAAAATTCATCATTTGTATCGATTTGGCTTGAAGGAAGCAAAAATTTTAGCGGTTTTATCACCGATTATGACGTTCATTATGATGGTTGTGCTCATTTTATTATTTGGCTATGGTGGCGCAAGAGTAGCGACTGGTGCGATTTCAGCAGGTGAACTTGTAGCGATTATGATTTACCTTGTGCAAATTATTATGCCATTTACGCAAATGGCAACATTTTTCACTGCGCTTCAAAAAGCGATGGGGGCAACAGAACGATTACAAGAAATTTTGAACGAACCAATCGAAGGGCATGGGATGAGTGTTATTTCGTCTCCCAATGAGTCGATTGTTTTTGAGAATGTTGCGTTTCAATACAATGATAACCCAATTTTAAAAGGCATTTCCTTTACGATTCCAGCAGGAAAAACAACCGCATTGGTTAGTGCCAGTGGGGGAGGAAAGACCACAATGTTTTCTTTAATAGAACAATTTTATGATGTAACAGATGGGACTATACGCTTTGGAAAACAGCCTATTGAAAGTATCGATTTAAAGCAGTGGCGCAGTCTATTTGGTTATGTATCGCAAGAAGCACCACTCATGAACGGAACAATTCGAGATAATGTAACTTATGGCAAAATTGACATTTTAGAAGCAGATATTATAAGGGCATTAAAAAACGCTTATGCATGGGATTTTGTCCAACAATTTGAAAAATGCTTAGATACAGAAGTAGGGGAGGGAGGAATTAAATTATCAGGTGGGCAAAGACAGCGGATAGCGATAGCACGTGCATTATTCCGAAATCCGGCGATATTATTATTAGATGAAGCAACATCTAACCTTGATAATGACTCAGAGAGAGAAGTACAAAAGGCATTCGAGCATGTAATGAAAGAACGTACAACGGTTATTATTGCACATCGCTTATCGACAATTACACATGCGGATCAAATTCTAGTGTTTGAGGATGGTCAGATTACTGGTTCTGGAAAACATGAGGAGCTTCAAGAAAACCACACTTACTATAAACAGCTAATTAAATTAATGACGACAGAAGCTATATAATGAATGATTATCGAGTTTGCATAAAGTAGTAAAGTTGTTACATAGTGAAACAAATTGGAAACGCACTTACTATAATATCCACTCAATTATAGTAAGAATAGTAAAATAGCAATCAATATCAAAAAATAAAATTACAAATCCTCTAAAATCAGGAAGTGAGGTGAGCAATATGTATAGCGAAGTAACTCAAGAGGTAATTTGTTCTTTAGAAGAGTGTTTATTGGATGATTGGCAGTTAGATGATTTTGCATCGCATATCGGCTATTCAAAATTTCATTTATCACGTATTTTCAAACAAGAAACTGGATTGACGATAAGTGAATATATTCGAAAACGAAGACTCGCAGTAGCAGCAATGTATTTATTATATTCAGATGAATCGATACTTCAAATTGCGTTTGAGTTACGTTTTCAATCACAAGAAGCATTCACACGTTCTTTTAAAGAGCTATATAAAATGCCACCTGGCAAATATCGCAAAAGCATGCGAATACTTCAAGGGACGGAGGAAAAAAATATGACTGATTTAACGACAATCAAAGGCTGGATTTTAAGTGGTTCGCATCCAACTTCTTATGAAATGAAAGCTGATGGACAAGTATTTCATACGGGCAAGAAATCAGGTTTACTGTCTTCGAAAACAGATGTAGGTGAAGATAAATTCGGGACAATGATGCAAAGTTTTTCAGCAGAGAATTGGGTAGGAAAACGTATTAAAGTGTCTTGTTTCTTAAAGACAGACGAAGTTGTAAAATGTGGAGTTTGGTGTCGAGTTGATAATAATACAGGTGATGTGATTCAGTTTGATAATATGGATAATCGACCGATTCAGGGTACAACGGACTGGAACTTCTATTCGATTGTATTAGATGTACCAAAAGAAAGTGCTTCAATTCACTTCGGTATTCTATTAACAGGAACAGGTAAAGTGTGGGCTGATGGATTTAAGTTTGAAGAAGTAGATTTATCTGTTACATCAACAAATATGCTTGGTCAAGAAAACTTGCCATTAGAGCCGATTAATTTAGGATTCGATGAAGGGTGATTATTTTTGATACCCCTAGGAGATTTAGTACTAAGCCTAAATTTGAAAAGCGACGTGGAAAAGAAGAAATTTGTCTTGTTAATCCATCAACGTTTTATAGATACACTGTGAAGCTTAAACAAACAGGGGCGGCTGTTCAATAATAACAGTCGCTTCGTAAGCTAACGCTGCAGTTTAGTTGAAGAAGCACATTAGAAAAAGAGACAGTACCTATTTTGGGTACTGCCTCTATTTCCTCAATACACTTACTAACTGGTTTTGTCTATAGATACTAGCCACTGACTGTAAAGAGAGTCCAAATGTAATTCTGATTTCTACTCGTTATTTCTCTGGTTTAATATAAGGTACGATTTGTGCAGTAGCGCCTACTGAAGCTCCACGAACAAAACTTTGATTTTCTAAGGCTTTAAAATTTTGCGATTGGCCAGTCAGCATTACCCCTAAAATCCCTACTTCATCCCATTTTTTATTTTTATTTGAATTTAGAAACTCTTGAATAGGTTCATTCCTACCACTATCATCATATTTTTTGAGCGCATCAATAAATCCTTTATATGCATCTTTTGGTGAAGAAGATGGTTCAAATCCATAAACCGACACCCCTGAAGGTCCCTTACTTTCATCTGCAATTCGCGAGGCCATATACAACCATACAATGTTTAAATTATCGGGAATTTTGGCTTGTATTTCTTTTAATGTATACGGTTTATCAAAAGAAATAGCAACTTCCGCCACGTAGTTTTTCATTTGTGAAACTTCACTGAGTTCATTTTGTACACCATCAAAATACTCATGAATAGAAGGATGATAAAATGTCGCCACTTTATTTTTTGTTTGTTTATCATACTCATAAAAATTTGTGTCAGACCAATGAAAGCCCGGTACTAACTCATTGTTGTCAATATCATAGCGAAGCCAATCATACGAACTCGTAAGTGTGCTCCAAGGAACTACATAGCCATTAATATTTTTTGAACGATTTGAAATAATATTACCACCGAACATGGATGAATTAGCTGTTACTTGAGAGTCGATTTGAATATTCGGCTCGGCAATTGCATTATGTAAGTAAAGCGAATCGTGAAGTCGGGTAGAACCTTTGGCCGCAAAGTAGTTGCCTGTTTTATAGAAGATTGGTAGTAGAATCAGTACGACAATAATTGAAGTAATGATGATTTTTAGTAGTTGTTTTCGTTTAGCTTTTTTTAAAGCAGTTTTGATCGAAATATCCATTAACGTTTTCCTCCTATTTTTGAGTGAATAGATTTACGTGCTCGATATAATTTTTGCTTTACGCTGTCTATTTGAATGTCCAAAATAGTAGCAATTTCTTCATAAGAAAATTCATAGTAATACTTTAAAAAGAATATTTCCTTATATTCTGTTTTGACGTCTTTTAATAAATAAAAAATCTCATCATTATTTAGAATCGTATTAAATTCGCAATCTATATGTTGCAGCTTTGAATAGATTTCCTCGCTTAAGTAAATGTTTTGTTGCTCTTTTTTCCTTTTCAAGTCAATATATTCATTAAGTGATACTCTAAAAAACCACGGACGTAAGTTCCTTTCTGTTAGGCCATCCAACAATAGATAAACTTTATAAAAGGTATTTTGTATGATATCTTCCGCATCCTCTTTTTTGGCTCCTTTCGCTAGTAATAGGCGGAATACTTCCTCTCCTAAATTGATAAGATAGGAGGCTAGTACGTCTTCTTTTTTCATTTTTTTTCCTCCCTATACTTAAACAACGAATGAGCATTTCCAAATGTATACACATAAATTAATTTTATATTGAATTTATAAATATTTCGTTCGATATGGAAATATCATTTATAAATTGGTTTTAAGAGGACAATTCTCAAATATTCGTGACTTGAAAGTAAGCATGTCCGAACTTTGAAATCCTTTGGAAGCTATATAATTAGCAGTTCTATAGTATCTCGTTGTACAAAAGCTGTTGAACTAATTGTACTAATATAGCAGGAAAGTGGTAGAACTAGAAATCTCAAGGGGGATTTTTATCTTCATTTAGCCAATGTTAACTGCGCGAAAGCATAGCAGCAGCGCAGATACAGAAGATAAATGAGTCAATCCGAAAATTTGATCCGTGTAACCTGTCATGTCTGTCTTCTATGGTTAAAACCGTCTCATGATGTAATAAACCATCCAAAATATGAATCGCATTTCTTGAAACATAGTGCGATGCGTCTTTATATTGACCTTATAGGTAAACATGTATATGATGAAATTAACCTAATAGGTAAAATCTCATTTCTTATAAAGGAGTGACAGATGTTGACAAAGTTATTAGATTTAAACCCTCAAAGGAGGGACGCTATTCTAAATGCAGCATTAAAAGAATTTTCATCAAAGGGGTATGACGACGCTTCAACAAATGTAATCGCAAAAGAAGCCAGAATATCTAAAGCTCTTATGTTCCACTATGTAAGTAGCAAGCAGGAGCTTTTTCTTGTTGTGTATGATTACTTCTCTGACCTAATTAAAAATGAATATCTTGAATTGATGAATTATGATGAAAAAGATATTTTTAACAGATTGCGTCAATCATATCTTTTGCAAATTAAATTATCGGAAAAGTACCCATGGATTTTAGAGTTTAATAAACTTTCACGAAATACTAATTCCAACGAGGTTAATGAGGAACTCGAAAATAGAACACACAAAGAACATTCAAGCTGTTATCCTAAATTATTTGATGAAATAGATGAAGCTAAATTTAGAGCAGGGTTAGATATTGAAAAGTGCAAACAATTTATCCTTTGGGCTAATGTTGGATTTACTAATGAAATATTAGAGGATATTAGAAATTCAGAATCTCTAGCTATAAACTATGAACTCGTTGTTGAAAAACTTGATGGATATTTTGATGAAATGAGAAAAGTATTCTACACGTCAAGCAATGAATAAGGGGGTGGGAAATACGCGTTCAACACGAAAGAACGTATGCCTGTACTTATTAGTATCGTACAGGCACTTCCCCTTGTGGCATTAGTCATTTTCAATAAATGCAGGTAACAAATCGACAGAGGAGGGATATGCGATGATTGATGCGCGTGAGCCGATAATTGTAGGGTCTCCGTTGAGGGGAGAATGGCACACTCCTAACACTCCAGGGACAAAAATTCCGAGTCATGGCACAAACAAATTTGGATCTAGATATGCTTATGACTTTATACAAGTAGATTGGGAAAGAAAGGGTTGGCCCGCTTATCGCGCTAGTTTGGCGAAATATCTACTTTTTGGGGTTCCATTAGATGAATATTATTGTTGGGGGCAAGAAGTATATGCTCCCTGCGACGGGATCATTGTCAAAGCAGAGGATGGTTGTAAAGAACGAACACGAACAAAATTACTTTCAGATATGTCTAACGCTTATAAAAATGCTCATTATTTCGACCCAAAAAAAGACGACATACAATCAATTGCTGGCAACTATATCATTATAGAATGTGGCGACAATGTATATGCTGGATTAGTCCATCTTCAAACAGGGTCAATTCAGGTTTCAGTGGGTCAGAATGTAAAAAAAGGTGACTTTATTGGTAGAGTGGGTCATTCAGGTAACTCCTTTGTTCCACATTTGCATTTTCAACTTATGGATAGTAGTGACATAGCTATTGCAAACGGATTGCCTTTTGCTTTTGAACAATACGAATTATTTAAAAATGGCATATGGGAAAAGGTAAATAATGGGATTCCAACAAATAAGGATAGAATAAGATTTTAAAAAGCTAATGAATGGGTGAATAAATTGTTGGGGTACTGTCAGGAAAATGCGGATTAAGCAGCTCCTTTCTTCTTTAATGAACAAACGGAGCAGATTAGCGGAAGAGGGATGTATCTATTCTCAGGAGAACAAATAAAAGAGTTAAATGAAAAAAATATTATTAATGTGAGGAGATGATTTATTGGTTAGTCTATTGGATAACATATTCCAAATTTCAGCAATAATATTACTCCTATGTTCAATCTATTACTATAGCCACTTTAAGAAAATTAGAAGAGAAAGAAAATTAACTTTATTTGAATTTTCGATCTATATCATAACTGAAGTTGCAATTTTTCTTTGTGCAGGTAGTTATATGCTTCTTTTTTTGGATAGAAATTTTTAAACTAACGTGGGCGATTGTTTAAGATAAACAGTCGCTTCTTGTGCTAACAGGGTAGATTAGTGTAAGAAGTATTCATGATAAATGTTCTAAGAGGGTATATAACGAAGGAATGACTCCATCCTAAATAGGCACATTAATCATATGATTAATATACCTATTTAGTTATGGGATGGTGGTATTTTTGAGTTTCTTGAAAAAAATCTCCTGTTTGTTAGTTATTTTTTTAGTTTTTGTAAATTTGATGGGTAGTAAAGGAATTGCTTCAGATCGTGAAATTACATTAAAAGAAGCGATTAACATTGGATTACAGAGAGCAAAAGAATGGAATGTAAACGCAACACTATCTAGAGTAAACAGTGTAGATGAAACGATGGGAGGCTCGAGAGGAGAAACTGGGAGACGCTTCAATTGGTTTATGATCTTTGTGGTTCCAGGAACAGATGATTATGTACTAATTGGTATCTCAGAAAAGAAAATTACCGTGTTTAGACCAGGTAAGCAAACACCGGATCGAACAATACCCTACAATGAGATTAAGTTGGATAGCTCTGATGTTCTTCAACTAGCAAAGGATAAATACGGACTAAACCTAGGAAAAGATTGGGCAACAGGCTTTCATTTTACACTTGATAGTATTGATGGTTTGCCTATTCTAACAGTGTTTGGCAATGATCAAGATAACCGTTTTACTCGAATATCATTCAATGCCAAAAACGGAGATGTGGTTAGTGCCATTCATAAATTACCAAACGGTGGAGGATTAATATCTAAACGTAATGGAATCAATAACCTAACAAAAAAAGGGATGGCGATTACGGGAGTTGTCGCTGAAAAAAACAGTTTAGTGGTATGGGGAGACAAAAAGCCGACACAGTTTAGTACAACCAAGCAACCTTTTATTGAATGGAGCCATAACAATGGAGATACATGGACAGAACTCCAAGCTAATAATTATGTAACACACGCGTGGTTTGATATAAACGATCAATTATATGTAGCTACGGAAAAAGAAGTGTGGGCAGGTATTACATCAAAACGTAAAGGAACGAAGATTCTTTCATTAGACCACACGATTGAAAATGTCGATTATTCAATCAACAACCATATAGCTGTGATATCAAATGAAAAGGTTTACTATACGACCAATCAAGGGGAGAGTTGGGAACAAGCTATTGTTCCTAAACGGTTTTATGAGGTTCAAATATCGGATAATGGTGATTTGGTAGGAATCACGGAAGAAAGGAGGATTTTGCAAAAGACAAATCATGGGTGGAACGAGATAACTATGCCGAATAGTAATGATATTCCCGAGGATATGAAAGTGATTCATAATAGGCTATTCATTACCATACAAAATGGAATTTGGACCCGAAATCTTCAAGAGGGAAATTGGAGAAAAATTCAAGTTGATGAAACGATAGTTAAACTTATTAAAAAAGGAGAGAAATTATTCGGAACCACACATAGAGGTGAAGCTATTTATTCCATCAACATGAAAGATGAAAATAAATCAGAAAAAGTGTTTGATGCGAGAAATTTCATCGTCTCGGATGTGGATATCATGGGAGATACGTTATGGATTGCGACTATACCTGATTATTCATGGGAAGAAATGACCATACAGTCGAGACAATAAAAATTTCAAGTCTATATCCATGAAAAAATATATTGCGAAGCATTTTAAATAAACTACGGGGGCGATTGTTCAATTAGAGCAATCGTTTTTTGTACTAATATAAGCCCTCTTTCTAAGGGCTTGAAACAGTCAATCTTTCTTTTTTATCATACACATCCACCTCACAGCAATATTTGTAAACATGTTATACTTTACCAAATGACTATTATTCAGTAGGTTGTTTAGCTGCATAAGGGGGTAGTTTGGTCGAGCTAAACGCTCAGATCGACGAAAGAATTGATCAGGTAAACCCAGTAAACGCTCGGGTTGACAGAAGAATTGATCAGGTAAACCTAGTAGTCTAATAGATTACATTATAAAGTAAGTGAAATATTCTTGATTAGAAAATATTATAAGATTACTAAAACCAATTTTTATAGAGGGAGACTGTATGATGAGTAAATTTCCAATTATAGAAACAGAAAGATTAATTTTAAAAGAAGTGACACCAGAGGATGCTAACGATATGTATAAATACCTCTCAGATAAAGACGTTGTTACATATATGGGGTTAGAACCATACGAATCCCCAAATGACGTTTTGAGCGAAATAAGATGGTATAAATCTATATTGGAAGAAGGTACAGGTATAAGGTGGGGGATTACACAGAAAAACATTGGTATTGTTATAGGTAGTTGTGGCTTTCTTAATATGCACCCTAAACATTATCGAGCTGAAATAGGGTTTGAATTAAATAAAGAATATTGGGGACAAGGAATAGCTGGTGAAGCTTTAGAAGCTGTTATTAAATATGGCTATAAACACATGGAAATGGAACGAATAGAGGCTCTAATTGATCCTGCGAATATATCATCACAAAAATTAGTAGAAAATCAGGGGTTTAAAAGAGAAGGTTTATTGAGGCATTATGAATATACTTGCGGAAAATTTGATGATTTATATATGTACGCAATCATTAAAGGGGACCTCAAAGGAATTTAAAAAGGGAGAGTATCCATACGCTACAACACTAGTTATTCCCCCATTATTATGTGGACAACCATCTGTTTGAGCATCGCCGAAACAGCGGAAGCGAACAGGTTAGATTTTTATCGATACATAGAAAATCCCTTCACGGAGTTGTCGAATGTGCTATCTCATCAGGAATGTTTAAATGCCCTTGTCAGATATATTCAATCGACCTGTGGAAAATAAATAGCTGTATATCTGATAACAATATCAAAGATATACAGCTATTCGTCATGCTTATCCAAAGTTCTTTCGGGATCATTATTAAATAAAGCTTAAATAATTTTAAAATTTTTGAACGAAATGAAGCATCGCTGAGTCTAATTAGGGAAGGAGGCGAAAAGGATGGAATTTGAAATCGAACAGCGTGCTATTCGTGGGGATCATCAAGCGATACTTTCACTCATTGAAATGGATGAAGATATTTTATATCGCATGGCTTTTACATATTTAAAAAATGAACAAGACGCTTTAGACGTGATGCAGGAGCTTATTTACAAGGCACTAAAAAAAATGCATACCGTTAAACAACACGAATATACCAGAACATGGCTCGTGCGCGTCTTAATCAATTGTTGTAAAGACCATTTACGAAAACGCCCACCAACCGTGCAAATTGAGGAATATCACCAATTTGAATGGGCCATCTATTCTGATATGGAGAGATTATTGGAACATTTATCCTTATCGGAGCAGCAACTCGTCTATATGAAATATTTTCAGCAACTAAAAAACAAAGAAATTGCAGAGCTAAATCAAATTCCAGAAGGTACTGTAAAGTCTAAGCTTCATCACATACTTAAAAAGCTTAGAACCTTTGCTAGAGAAAAGGAGGACTGGCTATGAGTAAACTACCGATTGACGTTCCAAAGGAGAAACTTCAACAAGTTCGAATGGATACATTTCGTAAAGTTCAGCAAGAAAAAAGAACAAAGAAGCGCATTGCTTCGGTTTCAATAGTCTTTTTGTTGTGCCTAAGCTTTTTATTTTCTATTCGCGTTTCTCCTACGATTGCTAGCCAAGTTGCAAAAATACCTGGCTTTGAAGCACTTGTATTAGCGATTGCAAGAGATAAAGGGATACAAGATATTGTCGACAATGAATACTATGAAGAAATCAATGTGACGCAGTCTAAAAATGGTCTATCGCTTACATTGCAAGGCGTGATAGCAGATCATACTGGATTAGTACTTTTCTATGACGCCGATGCCTCATTTGATATGTCGAGATTAAATTTGGAGGAAGTTCAATTGTTCCAAGGGGACGAAAAAATTGAAGGCGGAGGTTCATTTACCATTAACGTAGACAATCAAACACGCATCTCATCTTCAGTGGAATATGATTTTTTAGAGACTTTCGCTTATACTTCAAAAGATTTTAAAGCAGTTTTTCATTTTAATGATAAAGATAAGGGGAACATTGAAATTACGGTACCGTTTACACTGCAAAATAAAATCGCAAAGGAGAAAATTTTTACTGCGAATCGAACTGTAAATGTTGATGGTCAGAAATTTACGATTACACAAATTCGTCGTTCTCCATTAGAAATGGCTCTCGATATTGAAGTAGACGAAGCGAATACGATGGAAATTTTATCATTTGATGATGTTGAGGTCGTGATGCAAGATGGAGAGCGAAGAAAAAGCAAAAGTCACCCATTATACAAAAATATTCGTGAAGGCAAATATACGCTATATTTGCAAAGTAATTATTTCCATGATCCAGAGTCACTCAAAATTATAATTGGAGCTGTTCAAGCCGTTCCAAAGGGCGAGGATTTTATCGAAGTTGATTTTGGGACAAAAGAAGTACTCACGAAGCCCGATTATTTCGAGTGGGACATTTCTGTAACGGAGCAAGATGTATCAGTTGCTATAGATAAACGGGCAGAAAGTAGATTTTTATTGCTAACTAATGCTGTAAAAGAAGATGGTACGGGGTTAGAATTTAAAGGTGCCACTGCTTCACGAGATGAGCAGTACAAAATTGAGACAACCCAATTTGAAGATTATGATGGCAAAGCAAAAATATATATCAACTATTTCTTCAATCCTATTGGAAAAAATATTGAACTGAATATTCCATTGCAATAAAGTAAAGATGTTCAAAAAGGCTATCCTTTTTGAACATCTTTATTATATTTCCGGACCTACCTAATAATCCTGTGTTTGTGGCTTACACTTTTTCTAAAATTTGCAGAAGTTACGAAGTGTCCGGATTTAACAATGAAAAAGTTTCGGAGCACCTAGGCGTTTGGTGTACTATCTTGGCAATGAGCGTAGACTCATGTCTATTGATAGTGAGTGGCTTGTCTTCGATGTTAACGTAGAAGGTGTTGTAACGAATGTAAAAATAATGCGTAATTAAGTATAGGGCGCAATTTTGAAACATTCAACTCCAGAAACAATAACGAATTTTGATATAGCCATCAAGATAGGACTAGTGTAAAATCACACGCAAGTCCACAACCTCTCCTGTAGCACCAATCAAATTGATTCTACCGCTCTACTATTAACTATCACAAGCCCGTTAACCCCATCTAAGATCTTGTAAAAGTCAATTTTTTTGTTAGTCATACAGATTCACACCGCTCCAATATTTGTAAATGTGTTACACTAGACCAAACAACTGTATATTTCTCAGAAATGTACAAGCTATGAAAATATAAAACAAGTATATAAAGGAGAATTTTATGAAAATTAAATATCCAACATCCCTAAAGTCAGACGGTTTAATAGGTGTAACTGCTCCCTCAAGTGGCGTGGAAGAAACATTACATATACTTGTAGATGAAGCAAAGCGACAAGTAGAGAAAAAGGGTTTTAAAGTATTAATCGGCGAAACTGTACTAACTCAACACAAAGGGAGAAGTGCTTCTATAGAAAAAAGAGTAGAAGAATTAATGGCTTTTCTTCAAGATCATAGTGTTAGCGTAATAATGCCTCCTTGGGGAGGTAGTTTTGCAATGGAAATCTTACCATTTATCGATTGGGATAAACTAAAAGAATTGAATCCGAAATGGATATTAGGTTACTCAGATATAAGTACATTTATTTTTGCTTACACGACAATAACAGGTCATGCTTCTGCTCATGGTGTAAATTTCACTGAACTATCAGCTCCTGAATGGGATGGGCTATCTAGTATGTGGATAGATGTACTCAGTTGTAATGAAAATGAAGAAATTACACAATATTCATCTGAAAAATATCAATCCAGTTGGGATAAGGTGTATTCAAATCCCGCTAAAGGATTTTATCTCGATTCGCAAACTGAATGGAAAACTTTAAACAAAGAAGATGAAGTGACATTTTCAGGGAGATTGATTGGAGGATGTGTAAATACTTTACAAGTTTTGGTGGGCACTCCATTCGATAATGTTAATAATTTTGTGAATCAATACTGTCAAGAAGAAGGTGTCATTTGGTATCTTGAAACGGTTGGAATGGATGCAGCAAAAATTTATAGAGCTTTATGGCAAATGAAACAAAAACATTGGTTTTCCAATATTAAAGGTGTGCTTTTTGGACGAACGAGTGGATATAAAGATATGGGTGATTTTACATTAACTGATGCCTTGAAGGATGTTTTTGAAAGTTTTAATATCCCTATTATTCTAGATGCTGATGTTGGTCATACACCCCCACAAAACATTTTGGTGAATGGTGCATATACAACAGTAAAATATAGTAATGGTAAGGGTGCCATCATAATGAAATATATTTAGATACTGAGAGGAAAATGGATGGTTTATTGCTTATTAAAGTAACAGGTGCGATTGTTCAATTCGCTTCTTGTGCTAACGGTGAAGCTTTGCACAAGAAAATTGATTATTTAGGAGAGTAAAATTGCGAAACTTTATAGGATGTAGTTTATTTATAATTCTTACTTTGTTGTTAACTGGGTGCGTGGGTGTAGAAAAAGAAAACAAAAAACCAATATCAAATGCGAAAATAACTATTGAGCCATATAACATGAGTGAAAAAGAAAAAATGCTCGTAAGTAAAACAGGTATAGAGCAAATTGCTTTTTTTAAGTTGGAAGGCAATTTGAAGGAAGATGATGATTTACAATTTTCCGTTGAGGTGTATGAAAACGGGAAACTAAAGGAAGAGTTGCTAACTACTTCGGATGAACCGAAAACACAGTTTAAAGATAGCATCATTTCTTTTGGAATAAGTAACTTTAATGACAAAGACCATTCTTTAAAACTGATAACCGGTATACCTTCTGGGCTTGCTACAACTAATTATTCAAATAACATGACATCTTCATCTTTCAGTCAGCTAGTAGGTGAAAAAGTTACTTTAGAGAAAAATAAACCTGTTTATTTAGCAGCGTGGGTCGGCACTACTAAAAATATACTGAGTTCTGTTGGAAGCGAAAATGGTGAACTACCCGCGGGTATTGAAGAAGCTGAGTTTGCACTTTTATACAGAATTTTATGGACCGATAATGTAAAGAAATAACTTTTTATATCCTTTTAAAGAGACAAATAATACATCATAAAAAGGAATGTTAGTAGTGAATATCTTAAGTGATTCCATTATAGGGCGCTTTTCTGAAATAGGGAGAGTCTTTTCTGATGAATAACCATATTGTTGAAGAAAGTAATCACATATTTATATATAATGCAATTGAGATTGTGAAGGATTACACTTAAACTAACGGGGCAGGTTAGTTCAACAGTGTTGTTTAACTTGTGTTCAACAAACGGGCCAGATTGTGGAGTAAATAAACAAGTGTGCTCTGAGTTTTCTGAAAATTATGGGAGGATATAAAAACTGTGAACATTGTTTTATTATAATTGAATTGCTCCTATAATAAAAAAAGCGCGCGCTGAATTTATAATGGAAGGTGCAAAGAAATGATTACAAATCAACAATTAGTTATAAACAATCTTGAAGAAAAAATAAGAATATTCACTCATGCGGTTAATGGACAGCTTATCAAAGAAGAAGATTTCGTTTTGGCGAATACAGAAATACCCACTGATACATTCAATGTACTTTTGCCGAAATCTTCACATATAAAAAATGCATTTAATATTAGAAATAGCATCGAAAATATGTCTCTTAAAGAATATCCCTTTAGTACGTGGATTGACTCCCGGTATTTGAACTCTGACTGGCAAGACCTGATGCAAGAATACGACCTAAAAGAAGCAGAACGTAATGTAATGATGAAACTTGAAAATACTCTTAATGTTGGTCAAAGAAAGTCCCATCAGCTTATGATTACACATGTGAGAAATTTTGAAGAACTTAAGGAATATAAAGAGGTTTTTATGAGCCTATTTGAAGGTACACCAGAAAAAGATGCATTAGAAAATTATTTTAGTAAGTTTTCTGAAGTAAATTTAGGTTCAGAAATTCAAATGTTTATTGGACGCGTCGGTGAAATAACTGTATCTACTGGTTTACTAATAGATAGCAAAGAAAGTTATGGTATTTATGATGTTATGACAAAAGAAACATTTAGAAGTAAAGGATATGGCAGTGAAATGTTTCAATACCTTCTTACTCAAACAAAAGATAAACAAAAACCCGTTGTCTTACAAGCATCAGAGGATGGGAAAAGTATCTATAAGCGCTTTGGGTTTATAGATGTCGGAGAAATGGTTGTATTTGAATAAGAAGATTTCTTATTAAACAAAAGGGTCTTGAGTTTAAGAATGGGGATTACTGAGGTAACACTCTTTCTTCTTTCTTATTGTATAAACGGGCGCGATTGTTTAATAAGCCTCCATGGAAGCAGCGGGCTATAATGCTTCAACAGGAGAATATAATAAACCTAGTTAGTAAGTCTCGTTCCTTATTAAGCTAACGGGTGCATTACTTCAGGATGGGATTCCACAGTGATCCCATCTTTTTTTATTCAACTATAAATCATTTTAGTTCTTGGGAAACTAAAATGAGGTGACTGAATATGAAAAAAATCGTACTTATGCTTTTGGTTGGAATGTCTTTAGCTAATACAACAGTATATTCAAAAACAATAAATGAAGCTGATACGGAATTATGCGAAACAGTTAAAATGGCACTTATAAGTAGCAATAGAAATCCAGTAGATAAAGCAATTACTGAAATTTATAAGAATGACAAAAATGCACCTAAAGAAGGTCTTTCTTGGGCTGCGTGGGAAACTGAAATCCTAAAAATAAAGCAAGTATATGGAATTGGGGGATTATATGAGATAACGTTGAAAGTGTCCCCTTACTATGGTGCTCATAATGGTTATGGGGAAGATGAGGTTGTGATAAATACAAGTGGTGAACTAATCAGTTATAAACACTTGAAAACATATCATTGAACTTAAACTAACGGGGCAGGATAGATGAAGAAGGAATTATTGTAAATGAACAAGACATACTATACCTAAATAAAAAATTAGGGTGATGAAATTGGATAAACGTATTCCTCTTCTAATGGTTTTATTTAGTGTATTAATTTGTGTGTGGTGTTTTGGAACAGTAAATGCAAATTCGAGTGACACCTCCTTCTTTTGAGGAAAAGTACACTGAAGCTGGATATAAATCTGTAAAAGCTGCTGTAAATGAATTTGAAAATCATTGTAAATGTGATGTAAAGCTACCCGAAAAGTTGCCTTCTATTTCTTTCACACATCAATATGGAAGATTCTTTGAAGATAAGAACTATAATGTGAATGATTCCCTGGAAATTAGGTTTGTTAACAAAGATTTAAGTAATAATATTTATAAAATTGATATTCGTCCTTTAAAAAACAAATTGGACTTCACAGATAAACTGAATTTAAATGGAAAAGAGTATACACTTCAAGATGGTGTAAAAGCCATTTATTTTGAGCATCAACTATTTAACTTTTTTGTCTTTGAAAAAAATAATTTGCAGTATATGCTTGGAATTTATAACAAAGTAGCCAACAAAGTAACACCTGAAACTTTTGTTCTAATAGCTAACTCAATTTAATAATTAATTTAACTAATTTAGATGAAAATCATTGGGACCTTATAAAACGAAATAGCCATCTGGCTGAATTTCTCAACAGATGGCTATTTCGTGTTTAAAGTATAGTTGACTAATTGATAAGGAGAAGATTGAAATCGATTAAATAAATTTATTTACAAAATTAATCTTCGTATTGAAGATCTATATCTCTTTTAGCTTGCATTTCTTGCTCCACATCTTGTTTTAAATATGAAACATAATCCATAACAAAATGTAAATCTACTTGCCCTTCATTGTACGCCGATTCCAGAGCTTCATAATTTTTAGCTACCAAATAATAAAATAGGTCATTTTTGTTTATGCCTTGAATTTCAGCGATTTCTATCATACTTTTATCTTCTCGCATTTGGAAATATTCATTCTCAGTAAGGTTGAAAAAATTTGCTAAAGATTTAAAATCTCTTTTGTAACTAAAAACAACTTTTCCTTCATCGTTATTTTCTATATGTGAAGAATTTCCAACGTTTTCTGAAGTCTGAGATTTTGCAGAAATTGAACTGTTCAAAAAAATGGAAATCAAAGAAATAAAGACTAGTGACGTATATAGAATTTTTTTCATATTGTACACTCCTTAATTATTATAAATTTTTATTTCAACACAACTTATTATGTTCCAGAAATATTGATTTAAAACTGCGTAAGGAAAATGCTAACAGGGATATTTATGGTTAAGAATTTTGTAAATAGCTAAACTAAATACACAGCGGAAAAGCGGGGAAGTGGGAGTATAAGGGATATTCAATTTACATATATGTATAAGGATAAAATGTATCAAGCGAAATCAATTAAATTTATTCTAATTAATGTTTTGTTAAACTAACCGGGGCTTTACTTCAAGATGGGATTCCACAGGGACCCCATCTTTTTCTTATTCAACTAACTGAGCAGGTTAGTTTAACAAGAAGTATATAGCTAATCATTACTTCCTAAATAAAAGGAAATTGGTGGTATGATTAAAATAAGAAACTGTATGATTGGATTGAGTAAAGGAAGGTGACGCATGAAAAATAGAATTCATTATATATCCCAAACTTTAGTAGTGGGATTTTTAACTTTAATGGTTGTAATAGACATCTTCCCCGAAATAGGAATAAACATGTCAATAGGGATAATGGGGGTTGTTACCTTTATTGTATTAGCTGTTATTACTCGTCAAAAAGGGGAACCCGTATTTAACTCAAGCAAACAAAAACTTATTTTTACCCTTTTTTTTGGGATATACATTTTCTCAGTACTAATAATTTTAACTTTACTTGGTGGTGCTTCTCGGGCTGGAATTGGATTGTCTAATCCAATTCTATGGGGATTATTTTTGATAGAAGTTCTTGTTTCCTATACTAAATATAGGAGGGAATTAAAACAAACCAGTGACAATGATAACGGAACTTTTCAATAAGCTTGTAAAGCAAACGGGGGCTTTACTAGAAGATCATTGAGTTGCATAGGCATCGCTTTTTTAGTGAAATAAAGAACATTCAGTTTATACCAGAAGAAAACCAAGTAGATAGGAGTGGGTTTAGATATTCTATTGCACTTTACCAAGATGAGAAAATTACTTTTTCATTTTCTTTAAATGAAGTAAATGGTAATTATTATTATACAGAGCCAGATATTTATCCAATTATTGATGACTTCTATGAAAGTCTTGAAGTGGAAGAGGAATAAGTACTTACATTTCTTATTCAACAAACAGGGGCGTTTATCCAACAAGGATTTACGCTTTTTTTGTTGAATTTTATTTACTAAAGGGAAGGTTTGTTAAGGAGGAGTATAATGCGTTTTCTTTATTTGCTAAGTGTTATTATCTCGGGAATTGTAAGTGTTGTCGGTTTTGCATTCACTAATATGACAACTACTTCATTCGACCCCACAGGTGACAATTTTGTTGGAGGAAATGGAAACCCAGGCCTAATGTTTGTTATGCTTCCAATGTTAATTATTCTTTATTTTTTCTTTGCAATGATATTTATTTTTGAAAAGTTACATGAACGTTTTTCAGTGAAAAGGAAACTATTTCAAGCCTGCTATTCAGGGCTGTTTGTGCTGATTTTGGGAATGACGATTTACCGAATCCTTTTATTTCGAAATGAAATCAATCCATTTTTTGAATACGAAATATCCTATTTAAATCCTTTTTCTAATCATTTATTTTTTAACTTCTGGACGTTTATAGCCTGCCTTTGTGTTTCAGGATTTTGCTCATTTTATTTCAAGAAAAGTTTGTGAATAAATGTACTTAGACTAACGGGGGCTTTACTTGAAGATCATGCTTAGAATTATTGCGCTGTCAACATTAAATAAGAGTATGTTTTGATCAATCTTTTTTCAAAACATACTCTTTAAATTTGTTCTTATATAAAGATGGATATCGTTAATTTAATTAAACTTTATTACAAATCTACAGCTAAAGGAGGGAGGGGATAATGTAGAAAGTTTATTTTCACCTGTAAACATCCTGCCCCAGTCCTGATTTTAGGAGGGGGTAAAATTAATAAGAAACTGGTACTTTACTTTCATTCCGTTCACTACCTTTAGAGTATAGCGTTTTTGTTATGATGTAGTACAAAAATGTACCAGTTAGTCCTAGAATAAGGAGCAATCCACCCATATATATGGGGCGAATCCATTCACCAACGATGATCAATAACGAAGATACAATCATTGCTCCGTAGATAGTCAAGCTATTAAAAGCCATATAGGTGCTACGAGCGTTAGATGGGGCAAGTTCTCCTATCATCGCTTGTTTAATAGGAACATACATCAGCTCACCAATCGTCCCAATAAACATGGCCATAAAAAGAAACAACACGTTATTTGAAAAAGCAAAAACACTAAAACATATAGAAAAGATCAACATTCCTGTAACGAGAGTCCAGCGATCACTACACTTTTTAAATAAGAATAAAACAACACTTGATAGAAGAACTACAAGAATAGTATTCTCTGTTCGGAGAAAACCTAGCATTTTTGTGCCATCTATCATGAAATTTATTCCAAACAATGAAGCTGAGTGTTGGGCTATATCTTTTTCAAGGCGAATCCCAATATAGTTTGGTAAAGACTGTTCCAAGGTGAAAATCAAGATTGCTCCGAAAATATAATACATAAATACCTTATCTTTTAAAACGGTTGAATAGATTTGAAACATCTCTTTTGATGAAAATTTTTTCTTATGATTAGAAGACTTAGGTGCAGGTTCTGGTGAATAGGTTTCTGTGATGAAGAATACGGTCATGAATACAGATAACAAAGAGATGATTGAAATGCCAATAAATAGCTCAAATAAGTACCTTTTAGATGCTCCAATGATTCCTCCGATAGCAGTTGATAAATTACTCAACCAGTAGCTAATTGTAAATACGAGCTTTCTCGATTCAGCATTAGTAACATCAATAATCATAGCTTGTGCGGCTGGCTGAAACATTCCTCCACAAAACATATTGATGATAAAGAATGCTGCAGAAATATAAGGAAGGTTAAACCAAGGGGAATTACAAAGCGCTATTAACAAATACGAAAGCAATAGTCCAAGTTCAGCATAAATCATTATTTTTTTTCGCCCTATTTTATCTGAAACATGCCCTCCGATAAAACCTCCAATAACGCCACTAATCACAATTATTATAAGAATAATACCCGTTTTAGTAGCTCCGATTTTCTGGGTAAAATAGATTGCTAGAAAAGGGATAACAGCCATTGAAATAAGGCTGCCTAGAAATTGCATGGCTAGGCGAAGTTTGACGTTAGGATGGATATCTCTCAATTTCATATAAATCACTCCTCACATATTAAGAAGAGCTCTTTCTGATAGAATTTCCGTTGATCCAGTCAGCGGAAACCAAAAAGAAAATCATCCAAACTATTTTTCATGATGATCAAAATATTATCTACAGGTGCAGACCTGTTTTTTGAGTTACCTAATTTTAAAGATAAGAGCGAAGGAAAGGGGCTTATTTATTAGAGATAGGTCCAAATAATCTCAGAGCTTGTCTCGATATATCCTTCCACAATGAATTTGTATATTCATCAATAAACGTTAAACGCATTCCGTTTAAGATGGATAAGTATGACTCAGCAATTAATGAAGGTGATTCTTCATAAAAGTAACCAAGCCTTTGACCTGCTTCAATAACAGGATAAATACAGTCTATAAATGTATTTACGAAATCGTTTAGTTCGTTAAAAGGCTTTGGAAATCGATCAGGTCTTGCAATAACTTGCTGAATTAGACGTAGGTATTCACTTCTCGTTGAAAATATGTGTACATGGCAATCTACCATTTTCTTCACAACTTCAAGAGGCTCACCTTTAAAGTGTTCTTCTATCTCAAAAAAATATGGTTTGATTTCCTCCAAAGGCTCCAAAATGGCTGTTTCATAAAGTGCTTCTTTTGAATCAAAATACGTAAATACCGTACCAAAGCTAACTCCTGCCTCCTTAGCTATTTCGGCAACTTTTGTCTCTGCAAAACCATTCTCACTATATAATTTAATCGCGGCGTTTAGAATAGTAGATCTTTTTCTTCTCTTTTTTTCATCATTAGTAAGTCTAGGTTCCATTTAGATACTCCTTTCAACAAATGATTGATTGATCAATCAAATTTTATTGTATTTTGTTTCCATTGTCAATATGATGAAGTATTTTTACTTCTTAAATGAATAAATTTATTTCAAAAACCATTTACAGCGCTTTCGGTAAAGAGAGCCTTGTCTTTTATAAAGAGATATGGGTATAATAATCAACGAAAAGTTCATATGGAAAGAATGTGGGGGGGCTGGTAGTTGCCAGCTGAGATTGTGTCCGATAGACGCTGACCCTTTGAACCTGATTTGGCTCGTACCAGCGTAGGGAACATCTATTCAAAAAAAGAAAGCTTTTGATATTGATTGTAAAACGTCTGGGAGGAATCCTAGGCGTTTTTTATGTTGGCAAGCATTTGCTGTTTGCACAAACCTTGGGGCAGACAAACCGTGGATGCGCTTTCTTCTGGTTGTAACATTCACTCATGAACACTTTCACACTATTTACTGGGAGGTTTCAACATGAAAAAAAGGTTATTGATCCTGATGGCTACACTTTTAACATTAGTGGGCTGTAGCGCAAAAGAGGATACAAAGGATACGAACGTATTGAAAAAAGTATCCGTCGTGCTAGATTGGACACCGAACACCAATCACACAGGTTTATACGTAGCGAAAAAACTTGGCTACTTTAAGGAACAGGGCTTGGACGTTGAAATTTTACTACCTGGTGAAGCGGGTGCAGACCAGCTTGTAGCATCTGGCAAGGCTGAGTTTGGCGTAAGCTATCAGGAGGCGATTACACAGGCTCGTGTGCAAGATGTACCTTTAGTATCGATTGCGGCGGTTATTCAGCACAATACATCTGGCTTTGCCTCTATCGCATCTAAAGGCATTACGTCACCAAAGGATTTTGAAGGTAAAACATATGGAGGTTGGGGGGCACCACTAGAACAGGCTGTTCTTCAATCACTCATGCAAACAGAACATGCGGATATTCATAAGTTGGATATTGTCAATGCAGGTGATTTAGATTTCTTTACGATGATGCAAAAGAATATTGATTTTGCGTGGATTTTTTATGCCTGGACTGGAATTGAAGCAGAACTTCGTGGGGAAAAGCTGAACATGCTTTATTTAACAGATTATAGTAATCAGCTTGATTATTACACACCTGTACTTGCTACTAATGAAAAAATGATTAACAATGATCCAGAGACGGTTAAAGCATTCGTCGCTGCGGCTGCTAAGGGCTATGACTATGCGATTCAACATCCAAATGAGGCAGCAGATATATTACTAGAAGCGGTTCCTGATTTAGATAAAGAGCTTGTGCATAAAAGTCAGGAATGGCTAGCAGATAAGTATCAAGACGACGCTGCTCAATGGGGCGAGCAAAAGCTGACTGTCTGGGAAAATTACGCAAAATGGATGTCAAGCAACAACGTGTTAGAGGGCGAGTTTAATGCAAAGCAAGCCTTTACGAACGACTTTTTACCGAAAAAGGAGACGAAATAATATGGCCAACTCATTAATCAGTGTTCAAATTATACCAAAAACAGAAAAATATGAAGATGTGATTCCATTCGTTGATGCGGCAATTGCCATTATTGACGCATCTGGAGTGGAATATGAGGTACACCCGTTAGAAACGACAATGGAGGGGGAGCTATCGACTTTACTACACATCATTGAAAAAATGAATGACAAGATGATTGAGCTGGGTGCTATTAATGTAATCACACAAGTGAAAATTTTATATCAGCCATCCGGTATTACAATGGGGATGTTAACGGAGAAATATCAGTGAGGGAGCAGGCAATTCAAAAAGGAAGGACGATAATTTTTATCGCCTTCCTCTTATTCATATGGGAGCTAATTGTGCGTTTTGCAGACATTCCACATTGGCTATTGCCTGCACCCAGTGCCATTTTGAAAGAAGGCTGTCAATCGTATGAAACGTTTGTGCCGCATGCCTTTGCAACGGTGCAATTAGCATTACTAGGTCTTGCTATCGGGATATTGTGTGGGCTAACGGTTGCTGTGATATTACATCGTTTTACGTTTGTTCGAGAGCTGTTTTATCCTCTTCTCATTATGTCACAGAACGTTCCTGTGCTTGTTCTAGCTCCGTTATTAATCATTTGGTTTGGGTTTGGTTTATTGCCGAAGCTTATTATTATCTGTCTAGTGTGCTTTTTTCCTATTGTTATTGCTGTAATGGATGGCTTTCGTCAAACCTCACCAGAGTTGAAGCATTATTTTATGATGATTGGGGCAACCAAAGCACAGACCTTTTGGAAGCTTGAATGGCCTTATGCATTCCCAGCTATCTTTTCAGGTATTAAAATTGCGGCAACTTATAGTGTTATGGGGGCTGTCATTGCGGAATGGTTGGGTGCGAAAAAGGGGATTGGTGTTTATATGACATTGGCACAATCGTCATTTCGTACGGATCGTGTGTTTGTTGCGATTTTTGCCATTGTCGCTTTAAGTTTGCTGTTATTTAGTGGTATTCGCTTATTAGAAAAATTTGTTGTGAAGGGGAGAGGACAACATGCTAAGTATTCAAAACATTGATAAATCCTTTGATTCCCTTCAAGTCATTCAAAATGTATCTTTTGAGGTGCAGGACGGAGAATTTGTTGCGATTGTCGGACCATCAGGTAGTGGGAAGAGCACGCTTTTTCAATTGATCGGTGGTGTTTCTTCTATTGATAAGGGAGCTATTCTATTAAATGGTGTAGATATTCAGCAAAAAAGAGGAACCATCGGCTATATGCCTCAGCAGCCTTGCTTATTACCGTGGCGTACGATAATTGAAAATGTCACGATTGTAGAGGAGCTTCATCAAAAACCTAATGTTGAACTTGCCAAGGAGTGGTTAGCAAAAGTAGGTCTCGCATCGTTTGAAAATGCGTATCCCAGTGAGCTGTCAGGCGGTATGCAACAGCGAGTATCATTTATTCGGGCAATTGTCAGTGACAAACCTATATTATGCTTGGATGAGCCATTTTCTGCGCTTGATGAGTTTACAAGGCTTGAAATGCAGTCATGGTTATTATCCATATGGGAGAAATATAGAAAATCTATATTGTTCGTTACCCATAGTATTGAGGAAGCTCTCTTTTTAGCAGATCGCATCATTGTCTTAACGAAGCGACCAGCGACGATTAAAAAGGAGATTGTCGTTCCTTTTACAAGACCAAGACAAGAGGAAATTCGGCACTCCGCAGCATTTACGGCATTAAAGCAACAGTTGTTTACGTATTTAAAAGAAGAAAAGGATGACATTCATGTTGATTGATGCACATATTCATTTAGAACAGTATCAGGAAAAAGAAATACCTGCTTTGCTAGAAGAGGTTGAACAAGTCATTGCGGTTAGTATGAACCTTGCATCGTGTGAAAAAACGTTGATGCTGTCGAAAACCTATGCAAAGGTGAAGGCTGCGTTTGGTTTTCATCCTGAACAAGCTTTACCTAGTAACATTGAAGTTGAGGCGTTATTTGATTGGATAAGCCATCATGCTGATGAAATGGTGGCTGTTGGAGAGGTAGGGTTACCGTACTATTTAAAGCAGGACAAGTCTATTGATTATCATCCGTATATGGCATTGTTAGAACGTTTTATTGTGTTGGCAAAGGAATTAGAAAAACCAATTGTCTTACATGCGGTTTATGAGGATGCGGCACTTGCTTGTGATTTGCTTGAAAAACATCAAGTAACGAAAGCGCATTTCCATTGGTTTAAAGGAGACGAGGAAGTGATTCAACGGATGATTGATAAAGGCTATTTTATTTCCGTTACACCCGATTGTACGTATGAAATGGAGATCCAACAGCTCATTAAAAAATATCCACTTGAACTGATCATGGTGGAAACGGATGGGCCATGGCCATTTGAAGGTCCTTTTGACAATAAACGTACGTCTTCTCGGATGATGAATCATTCAATAGAGGTCATTGCATCGATAAAGGGGCTATCAACACAGGAAGCGGCAAAAATGATTATTCAGAATACAAAATCATTTTATAATCTATAGAAAATAAGCAAATAAAAAAGCAGTATATAGAATGTTTATTCATCTATACGCTGCTTTTTGTATTTTGTAAAATTGCGTTCTATTGTCTCGCGCTTTGTCTTTGTGACACGCTCATGCGTACTGAAAGGGGAGGATTGACGATTTTGTTCAACATCTTTTCCTTTTGTACGCTTTATATGCATGCGTTTCTTTCTTGCTCTTGATTGTGACAAGGTACCACCTCCAATGCTTCTTATCAATATAGTACCGAATGAAGAAGAAAATGTAAAACCTCGTAAGTATATAACTTACGAGGTAATTGTCATTATTAGTGAGATACGTCCTGTACAGAAATACCTGTGTTTGCTTTAACATCCACTTCGCGATATTTCTTTTCATCACTTTCTTTAGAAAGTAATGTTCCAATGAAACCACCAAGGAAACCAAGCGGTACCGAAATTAAAGCTGGATTTGTTAACATAATTAACGGCTCACCAACGAAAATAGCTTTTCCTTCAACTGGATTCCAGATGTTTGGTGAAACTGCAACAAGTACTAATGCAGAGATTAAACCTGTTAACATTGCCGTTACAGCACCAGCTGTGTTAAATCGTTTCCAGTAGATTGTATAGATGATTACTGGTAGGTTAGCAGAACCTGCAATACAGAACGCAAGTGATACTAAGAATGCTACGTTTAATGTTTGTGCACCAAGTGCTAAAAGGATAGAAACAACTGCGATTGTGATTGAACCGATACGAGCAGCAAGTACTTGCTCTTTCTCAGTGACTTTACCTTTTTTAATAATTTGACCGTAAATATCATGTGATAGGGCAGAAGCACCTGAAAGTACCAGACCAGCTACTACCGCTAAGATTGTTGCGAAAGCTACTGCACAAACGAACGAGAATAGAATGTCTCCACCAAGTGCTTCTGCAAGAAGTGGGGCAGCCATGTTACCAGCCGCATTTGCTGCGATAATTTCTTCTTTACCAACGAATTTAGCTGCACCGAAACCTAGGAAAATTGTAAGTACATAGAAGATACCTACAATCCATGTAGCCCAAATAACTGAAGAACGAGCTGTTTTCGCATCCTTTACTGTAAAGAAGCGCATTAGGATATGTGGAAGACCAGCAGTACCTAATACAAGTGCAATTAACATTGAGATTGTATCAATACCATTTGTATATTTAAGACCAGGATTTAAATAAGCTGCACCGCTATCAGTAGCAGTTTCCATTTCTTTGAACATCGTTGTAAGACTGAAGCCAAACTCTTTTAATACTAAGAAGGAGATAATAACTGTACCTAACATTAAAAGACAAGCTTTAATAATTTGTACCCAAGATGTTGCAGTCATACCACCGAATAGTACGTATGTTGTCATCATGACACCTACGATTAAAACTGCAATCCAATAGTCGATTCCTAAAAGTAATTGAATAAGTGCTCCTGCACCAACTAGTTGTGCAATCATGTAGAATAATACAATTGTAATAGTGCTTAAAGCTGCTGTACCACGAACTTTTGAGCTATCGAAACGAGCAGTGATCATGTCAGCTAATGTGAATTTACCAAGGTTACGTAATGGCTCTGCAACGATATATAATACCACTAAGTAAGCTACTAAATAACCAATAGAGAAGAAGAATCCATCAAATCCAAATAATGCAACTGCACCGGCAATCCCTAAGAAAGAGGCTGCTGATAAGTAGTCACCAGCGATAGCTAGTCCATTCTGCCAGCCAGTTAATCCTCCGCCTGCAGTGTAGAAATCACTTGCTGAAGAAGTACGTTTAGATGCCCACCAAGTAATTACTAATGTTAATCCAACAATGGCTACGAAAAAGAATATTGCTGTAAAACTCATCGGCGGCCACCTCCGTTTTCATATTCAGCGATAATCGCCTTTGCTTCTTTATCGAAGCTATTTGCTTTTGCTACGTATAAGTGACATAATCCCCAAGTCATGATGAATAATCCTGCTGCATAGAACCACACCCAAGTAATTTCCCCTAATGCCTTTTGGTGTAATACTGTTGTGTACGAAGTAAGTATTGGAAGCAACATGTAAGCTGCTAAAAAGACAACTGTCATCGACCAAAGAAATGAATTCTTTCTTCGTACAAGTGCTTTAAATGATTCTTGATTTGCAATTACATCATAGTCAATCACGACGTCTTTGTTTGCTTTATTGTTCGCCATTAACATTCCCCATTTTGTGTTTATTTTTACTGCTTAAGTACTTGTTTTTGCTGTTTTAGTGAATTCACATCTTAATTCTATGAGACAGTTCACAAAATTGCAATACATTTCAGAAAAATTATGTAAAAAAAATTTTTGAAAAAATAGTCTTGGAAGAGAAAATACATGACAAAGCCTAGAAATATAAGGGTTTTAGAAAATTCTGATAAATGTACAAAGCGAGGGTAAATCTGGATTCCAGAGCGAAAAATATGGTTTAAATTTGAAAATAGAAGTATTTTTTCCAATAAAAATAAACATCATTTACCTAGTGAAAATTGTTTTTTTTCTGTTTTTTGAATGAGGAATAGTATTGTTCAATAAGTAAATTAGTAAAATTTTTATAATAAAAAACCAAAAAACTCGATAAAAAATCGAGCTTTTTGGTTCAAAATTTTTCTTTTTTATAGTTCAGATTAATGATACTGATTCATTAATGTGAAATATCAGAAACAGATACACCTGTGTTTGCTTTTACACGAATTTCCTTGTAAATACGATCTGCTTCTTCCTGTGGCACTTTGTTAGAAGATAGAACAGAACCTAAGTACCCTGCGATAAAGCCAAGTGGAATCGTAATAATTGCTGGTACTGCAAGTGGCACAAGAGGTTTTCCAACAAAGATTGCTGCACCTTCAACAGGACTCCACACATTCGGTCCCATTGCACCTAAAACTAAACAAGATACTAAACCAGTGACCATTGCCGTAACAGCGCCAGTTGAATTGAACTTCTTCCAGTAAATCGTGTAAAGAATAACTGGTAGGTTTGCGGAAGCACCAATACAAAAGGCAAAGGATACTAAGAATGATACATTCAAACTTTGCGCAAATAACGCAAGAATAATAGAGACAATAGCAATGGAAATAGAGCCAGTACGAGCTGCTACAACCTGTTGCTTTTCTGTTAATTTACCACCTTTAATGATTTCACCATAAATATCATGAGAAATCGCAGAAGCTCCTGTTAAAACTAAGCCTGATACAACGGCTAAAATTGTTGCGAATGCTACTGCACCGATAAATGCCATTAACACATCTCCGCCTAAATACTGAGCAAGAAGTGGGGCAGCAGTGTTACCTGCTTTACTTTCAGCAAGAATTTTATCTAATCCTACAAAGTTTAGTGCACCAAAGCCTAAGAAAATCGTTAATGAGAAGAAAATAGCTGTAATCCAAGTAGTCCAAGAAATAGACGAACGAGCAGTTTTCGCATCTTTAACTGTGAAGAAGCGCATTAAAATATGCGGTAACCCAGATGTACCTAATACAAGCGCCATCATCATCGAAACAGAGTCGATCGTACTTGTATATTTAATCCCTGGAATAAGGAACTTCTCACCATGATCCACAGCGATTGTATCGAACATTTTCATAAGAGAGAAATCAA
This sequence comes from Lysinibacillus sp. NPDC097231, assembly GCF_044761885.1. NCBI lineage: Bacteria > Bacillati > Bacillota > Bacilli > Caryophanales > Bacillaceae > Lysinibacillus > Lysinibacillus sp. NPDC097231. Next base: position 192,445 of record NZ_JBIWDH010000002.1, read on the forward strand.
ACTTCATTAATACTAATGTAGCTAATACGCCTGTCCCAAATAAAAGAAGACTAGCTTTAATAATTTGTACCCAAGAAGTAGCTGTCATTCCGCCGAACAATACATAAGTAGTCATCATGACACCTACGATTAACACGGCAATCCAGTACTCAATGCCGAATAATAGTTTAATTAGGGCACCTGCACCCACTAATTGTGCAATCATGTAAAGAATAACGATAATAATTGTACCTGACGCAGCAACCCCACGAATACGTTTTTCATTAAAACGTGCAGTCAACATATCTGCTAACGTATAACGACCTAGGTTACGCATTGGTTCTGCAATTACATATAGAAGAACTAAGTTTGCTACTACATAGCCTACAGAGAAAAAGAAACCATCAAAACCGGTTAAAGCAATTGCACCTGATACCCCTAAGAACGCGGCTGCAGATAAATAGTCACCAGCGATCGCAAAGCCGTTTTGCCAACCTTTAAGACCTCCACCAGCAGTATAGAAATCAGCTGCAGAAGACGTACGTTTTGCTGCGATATAGGTAACAACAAGTGTTAAACCAACGATTGCTAAAAAGAAACCAACGGATACTAAGTTCATTTATTTTCCACCTTTCGCCTGATACTCTGCAAGTACTGCCGCTGCAGCTTTATCGAATGAAGAAGCTTTTTTCACATATACTGTACAAAGAACGATTGTCATAATGAATAATCCTGCTGAATAAACCCAAACACCTGTAATATTTCCAACGAATTTTTGTTGTAGTACAGGTTGAAAAGCAAGGATTGGCAGCAAAATATAAAGTGTTAAAAATATTGCTGTAATCGAGAAAAGGAAGGTGTTCTTCTTTTTCACGAAGTTATTGAACGATTCCATAGCTTCAATTGCACTATAATCAACTGATTCTACATTTTTGTTCCCAGAAATGTTTGCCATTATTATTCCCCCTAAAGTTATATATTTCTGTTTTAGACGACATATTTCTCTTTTGTTCGTCGCTATATTCACTTATTTTATGAGGAAGATTCTTATAATGCAATACTAAATTTTGAGTTTTTATAATTTTTGGTCTCTTTTAGGTTGAGGAAATAACATAGAAATAATAAGGTTTTAATAGAAATAATCCGTACGAAAGAGAACGGAAATACCTATTAGAATAATATTATCGAAATAACTTAGTGCTAATAATTTTGAATGTTGGAGAAAATTTAAACATGAAAGAGAATTTTACGGATTTTATTATTGCACTATCAAATAATGGAAGCTCCGGAACATCAAAAAAACTTTGTTATATAACAATTATATGATGTCTTGGGAAATAACCAAAATAGTAAAAAACAGCTTTTAAAAATTTTTTTAAAAGTTTGAATTCTTTGGGATAAACAGGATATTTATATACCAGAATCATACAGTATATGAAGTTTTAACATAAAAAAATTGAAACGATAAGTTCATAATCTTGTATTTAGTTTCTATAATTTATACAATAAAAAACGATGGTAAGATGGTAAATTGAAGGGAAGTGGGCAAATCCATGAAAAAGAAAAGTATCATGCTCGTTTTGATACTAGCATTAAGTAGCTTATTAGCTGCTTGCGGAAGCTATAAATTTGAACCCGAAATGAATATAAAAGTACAGGATTTTTCGGTTACAAATCAAAAAAATGAACAGGTGAACCTAGATGACTTTAAAGGCAAACCGTGGTTAGCAATGTTCATCTTTACTAATTGTAATTCCATTTGTCCGCCGATGACTTTTAACATGACAGAGGTGCAAAAGGCACTTCAGGATGAAGGTGTAACAGATTATCAAATTGTAGCTTTCAGTGTTGATCCCGACGTGGATAAGCCAGATGTATTAACGAATTACTTAAAAGCATATTCGGTGCCTGATGTAAGCAAATGGCAGCTAGTAACGGGCTATAAACAAGAGTTTATCGAACAGTTTGCAAGACAATCATTTAATTCCTTAGTAAAGAAAGATCAGGATCCAAATAATGACCAGGTTATGCATATGGGAAGTTATTACTTAGTCAATGCTGAGGGGATTGTAGTGAAGGATTATGATGGTAACACAAATGTACCCGTAGATACAATTGTGGCAGATATGAAGGCATTAACAAAATAAAAATATCAATAACTCAGAGGTTTAGATGACTTCTGAGTTATTTTTATGGCTAAATGTCGGAAAAAACGAACATTTAATTGTTAAATATACATAATTTCAAAAGGGGAGTTCACTGCGCCAAAGCTTAAAAATACTGCTATATATATGAAAGTATTAAATATATCTACTTACGGAGGACTTTCAAATGACTCATCTCTCTCCAATATATGAATGAATGGGACCACTATTTATTGTTCAAAAGATTTGTCTTGTTAAGCTAAAGTCGTTTGTTTAAGTAAATGTGGTTAGTAATTTTTGGTACAATACATATAACTGTATTTATTAAGGAGTGAATAACTATATGAAAAAACTACTTATAGTAACAAGTTATTTAGGCTTTTTTATATTAGGAGGTTTAACCTTTACTTACCTCTCAACAACGGAAGCAGCAAGCAATATGAAAAAGATTAGCGTATTTCAAGATACAATCAATTACTATGTAGATAAGGTTGAAAAAAAACCACAAGAGGGTCAATCTGGCTTTATTTATGAAGGTACTACTTATGTGCCAATGCGTTTTATTGCTGAATCATTAGGGAAAAAAGTGACATGGGATGGAAAATCAAAATCCGTTTATATTGGTGATGTTCCAAAATTCATCTCTTTAAAAGATGTAAAACCTATTGGGAGTGAGGAAGACCACTTCTTCCATTACCCAAGCTCTATTGTTATTAGTACGGGAGAAAAGTTTGAACAATCCTATCAACTTGGTGGATATCATGGTGGAGGGGCTGTACAAGATCATACAGTTGAATACTTAGCTAATGGAAATTACAAAGGATTCGAAACGTATTTAGCACCAGTTAAAAAGTTAGTGGCGGGCTCTTTTGGCATAGGTTCTATGAAAATTTATGCAGATAATAAATTGATTTATGATAGTGGATCGATAAAAGACAAGGTAAAGGTTAATGTAAATTTAGACGGTGCTTCAAAGGTGAAGTTTGAAATTGAAGGCAGTGGTTTAGGTATAATAGATCCTAAACTTATTCAATAATTTAACCAAGTAAATAATATAGAAGAATCTGTAACCTAAAAGAAGTTTTTATAGGGGAGTTCCTTTATACGATGAACTTTTTTTCAAAACAGATTCTTCTTTTCTCGTTTCAAACTTCATTTCACCCCAACAAGACAATGACCTTTTCTGCAATGTTTTGTTCTTCAACTTACGGGTGCAATACAGCTAACGAAGTTGGTTTGTTAAACGAGAGCAACAACTGATTATTCGACTGTTAGTGAAAGCTAACAATCTTTTTATAATTAACTTTGTAGTATGGACTTTGGGTAGATAAAAGTAGTCCAAAACTATAGGATAATAATCAATGTTTTTATTTTCATATTCCATGATAAATGCCCTCGTTTTGTCCAGGCCTCATTTTTTTGCACCAATTAATTAATCAAATTTTTGAATCTGTGTATTAGGACATCGTTTTCTTAACTCGGTAATGAACTCCATTTTATCCTTTGGTAAAATCTTAATACTTCCAAGGGTTGCTGATTTCAAAGATAATTCAAGTCCCTTATCAGACGATGAAATTCGATAACCAGTGAATCCATCTGTAGTTGTAGAAACCTTTGTTATGGTTTGATACGGAATTTTACTTTTGAATGGTCCACCTTTAATTAATAGGTAATCTTCACAGAAAACATATCTAATAGAAGTTCCGTACCACACTATAAAACCTAGAGTAATAATAAAGATAGCAAATGAGGAAATTATAATTGATGATGATGCTACCTTATAAATGGGGAGCAGTACTAGAATACCTATAGTAAAAACGGCTAAAAATATAAGTGTTAAAAGGAAAACATTTCCTTTTGAACGAAAAACCATTGGTTAATCACTCCTTCCTTGTAGCATTGTTTTACAAATTTCTTTGTAGGTTTCAATTTTAAATATTTTTCATCTTAAATTTCATTATATTGTATTTTGTGGCTTTGGATACAGTAACAAATAAAGTGAAAAGCGATAAATTATCATCAATGGAAAATCTCTATGGCAAATCTGATTTACAACCCGAAACAATTGATTTAATTGGAGATAAAAACTATCAAAATATTATCTTACCCGATGCTCTTAAAAGCAAAATTAATAGTGGCGAACAAACGGTAGCTTACTTTTTCAGTCCAACCTGCGTACACTGCAAAGCGTTTACACCCGATATGATGCAAATAGCAAATGAGCGTAATCTTGAAATTCACCAACTGAATTTGTTAGAATCTCAAGATTCTATGAAAGATTATGAGATTCTATCAACGCCAACACTAGTTTATTTTAATGGTGGTGAGGAAGTTGATCGCTTAGTTGGTAAAGCACCTGCAGAAGACGTCCATCAATTTTTCAATCAAGTTAAATGGCCATAAATCATCTAATATAAAGCACATCGTTGGTTTTTTAATATCCAGTGCTGTGCTTTATTTTGTAGATACACTTAAAGCCTCTTCGGTGTAAAAGAAAGGGGTTTAACGGGGGATATTGAGGAAGGAGAAATTGAACTTCCTATCATTGAAAAGTTCGATAACAAAAGGAAGGATAAAAATATTGTTTGTTTATTATCAGAGAAAGATATAGAAGAAGCATCACTCATTTTACAAAATTTTTTTGTTCCAATCATTGGAATTCTTAGACTTCCAATGATTGTTAGATATAAGTAAGATAGACTCCTCGATATATAAGGATAGGCTATTTTAATTCTAATAATCAAATGATTGGTTTTTAAGCTGGAAATGAAGAACAATGTGCAGATACCAAGAACTACTATAGTTTAGGACAAATTGTATGTATGATGAATAGAATTATTACAATACTCGTTGTTAAACATGCAAAATATATTTAAAAAAGAAAAGAGGTATAATGTATATAAAATAGTAATTGTTGTTAGGAGAGGTAATATGGTAGTAAATAATCTTTGTATTTATACAAAACAACTACATGATGACTCTGGAATTAAATCTGGAGACCATATAATGCTAGCTGCCCTTGGTGGAATTAAGAAACTCCCAAAATCATATGTTTCGCACGATGCAAATAACTTTCTATCAAAATTAGAAAAACATTTTACTAGAAATTCTATAATATCTTTAATAAGACAGTTTGAAGGGCCAGGAAAAAGAGGAAATCTTAATCCGAAAAATGCTTCAAAGTCAAAAGTAGCTGTTATGATTTATACAGAAGGTGATGATGAGAAAAAATACAAACTAGGTTACTTAGAATTGGGAAAACCTTATGTAATAAATCAATTTATTTTTAATTTAGATGGTACAAATTAAGGTTGTGAATAAAATACACTATTTTTGCACGTTTGATTTAAAAATTTGCAAAGCTAGATAACTACATATTATTCACCTTGAACACCCACTCGTTGTTGTTATCATAAAAATTAACTCTCTTCAATTAAACAATCCTACTTTATACTATTCTACATATCTATTTTTAAGGAGATTTTACTTTTGAAATTAACTAAGCAAATAAAAACACATAAGCAAAGAACTAGTAAAAGAAAAACAGCAACTGAAATTACTAAAATAATCATCGGATCATTAATGATTTTTTAAATAGCATACTTATTAGAGGAGTGTTTGAATGAACGTATTAATTATTGAAGATGATCAAGCTATCCAAAAGTTTTTACAAAATACATTAAAAATGCTCCCACAAGAATTTAATATTTATCATACAGACAGTGCAGCAGAAGCTTTGAATTTGGCAGAAAAAATAAAAATGGATTTTTTTATTGTTGATATTCAGCTAGTTGATTACAAAGGAACAGATCTTGTCAAACAGTTACGTATAATGCCTACTTATATGTATACACCTATTGTTTTTGAAACGGCTGTTTTAACAGAAGAATTGTATGCATATAGAGAGCTAAAATGTTTTTATTATTTAGTGAAGCCGTATACTCAGTTAGAATGTCAAAAGGTTATTGAGGATGTCCTACAGTATTTATCGCATATTCAAATTGATGAACAAAAGCTCCGTATTGAACAGAAAGGATTTATCTTTGAGTACCAATTAAAAGATTTATTTTATATCGAATCTTTTGGCAAAAAGATTTGTTTACATATAAAACGTGATGGAAACTTACTAAAAGAAATGATTTCGAGTTATTCATTAAAGGCTATCATGGAACTGCTAGATGAGCGGTTTGTTCAAGTACATAAAAGCTTTATTATCAATCAGGATATGATCGAACAAATAGATAAAGTGGAGCAAACGCTTCGTTTAAGGGATGTAGATGATCTTATTCCAATTGGATTAAAATATCGTCATTATATCGTATAGGGGGAAATATCATGAGCGTTCTATTAGATATTTTGACTCTTTGGCTTATTACCTGTTTGTTTTTCCGTGAACCTCTCAAATTTAAATGGGGACACGTATTATGGGTGAGTGTCATTTTATTGTTTTGTTTGCTAGGTGATAGCAATGAGCGAGGGTTAATAATGACACTAAAGGGACTTGGGGTTTTACCTGTGCAAAATTTACCCGGTCTTATTGGTTTTTGTTTTCTTACACTAGTAGCGAATAGTTATCTATTTAAGCGTAGTCACCTAACAATTCTTTTAATGACGATGCTTAGTTTAATGATCTGGATAATGATTCGTATGCAAGCAGTCTTGTTGACGATGATTTTACCACTAGATATAGCATGGAATCATTTTATTAACTTAGCTTTAGTACTTTGTCTTGTTTTCTTCATTCGCCGATATTTTGCCTATACACAATTTGAACAAATGACGTTGATGCAGCAGTTATTTATGAGTATATTCTTTTTTGCTTTTATGGGCATATATCTATTCCAAACAACGGAAATCACACAATTTGGTAGTTGGTTTATGCTGTTAGGATCGATCTTTGTCTTTTTATTAATATCATTGTTATTTTTTGAGCAAAAGAAACAACAAGCTATGCAAGCAAGGATTTTAGCCACAGAAAAATATTTACCGATTATTGACGAGCTAGTATTAGAGGTTCGAGCGAGACAGCATGAGTTTTCTAATAAAATGCTGGCTATCACAAGTATTCTTGAAACTGCTGATACTTTAGAAGAGGCAAGGCATGATATCACTCGATACACTGGAAATGTAAAATTACAATCTCATCAACAACAATTATTAACGATGGATCATAAAATTGTAGCTGGTTTTTTATATACAAAAATAAAAAGAGCCGAACAAATGGGGATTCAGGTAGTGATAAATAATTCAATTTCGGTTCATGATATGCCCTGTGAAGATGTGGATTTAATTGAGGTACTCGGCATTTTACTTGATAATGCCTTTGATGCTAGCCAAAGTGGAGACACTGTATATGTCACACTCAAGAAAGAAGAGAATCAATATGTGTTACAAGTAAGCAATCCATCACCTTACATTTCAAATGAGCATTTCCTAAAGATGTTCGATATTGGCTTTTCAACGAAAAAAGGTGTACGGGGTTTTGGATTGCACAATGTCCAACAAATTGCCAAACAATATAAGGCTAATATCCTTTTAGTAAATGAGCAGAAGACAAAAAATTATGTCACAATTGGTTTGCAATTTCAGGAATAAACGAAGGTTTTACAGGAATGAAAATGATTTCGTTCCTGTAAAACCTTTCTTTGTTCTAAAGCCATTGCAACCAGTAATTTGCTTAGTTATAGTGAGGACAGCAAGGAGGAAGAAGATGTGAAGCGATTAATTATGAATGAATGGCGAAAAGTAAGTGGAGCGGTGTACGTGACAGCAGCAACTGCTATGATAACTGCTACAATCTGTACATTAATTATTTATAAAAATTATGCATTAGAGGCACAACTGGAAGTATATGAGGTGGGGTTTGAGATATTTAATCTTATTTTCCCGTTGCTTGTAGTTATTCCAACAGGTTGGCTTATGTATTTTGAGCGTAAAAATGGATTTATCAAATATACACTACCACGGGTGAATAAAAAACAATATTTATTATCGAAATTGCTTGTAAGTGCAGGAATCGGATTTTTAATTGTTTTTTGTGTTTCGATAATAAGCGTACTTGTTGCATTATATATTGTTCCACCAATTACAGTCCAATTGACAATGGTTAATCCTGAAACAGGTAAATTGATGGGAAGGATTGTTCAAGAGCGTATTTTTGGAGAGCAATTTGTAGAACACCCTTTCATGTATGGGCTTGTATTGAGTTTATGGAAAGGTATTATAGGTGGCTTGGTTGCTATGTTAGGGTTTGTATTGAGTTTATATAGTAAAAATTTATTTGTTATATTAACGGGACCTTTTGTCTATTTGTTACTAGAGAATTATTGCTGGTCAGTTTTTGGTCTTGAGAAATATCGTTTGGTTACGGCTTTTGAACCGTCATTGACTATAAGGGAAGCCATTTCTTGGGCGAGCTTTGTTACTGGGCCTATTTTGCTTTTATTAGTTATTTTCGGATATTTACTGTACAAGCGAAAAATGGTAAATGCAAGCATTTATGAATTATAGGTGAATGTATGAAAATGCTCATTCGGCAACATTTAAATTTATTATTAACGAAAGTTCTTTTACCATTATTAGCTATTTTTTCATTAAAAGCAGTAGCAGATCGCGAGAGGTATGATGGGAATTTTAGCTTGTTTGTTCTTCATCTCATTACGGATCATTATGTCATAATTTTTATAATGACACCGTTTTTTTTTCTTTGTATATCAAAATTATATAGTAAGCCGCGTATGGTCGAGCTGATTCGGATGAAAAAGTTTTATCGCTTTATGTTTACAAAATGGTTAGCAATCACGCTATTTTCTTGCTTATTTGTAGGAATTATTGTCTTGATTTCGATTATTGTCTCAATTGGATTGCCTTTGAGTAATGACTGGTATAGCTCGCTTGATGCAGATATGATGCAATACTATATGAGTACGTTTGGTAGCCCGTTACAAGGTGTATTTTACACCGTACTATTTTTATTCGCAGGTTATAGTTTCATAGGTTGTACATTTGTAACAATGGCGCATTTTTTCTCAAGGAAAGCTACTTATTTTTGTTTCGGAATCCTATACATCATTATGATATTATCCATAAAAGTGACCTGGGTGGAAAATATACCAGTCATCACAATCAATCGTTATATTGTGTTACATCATAACTTTAATGGAGATTATTCGCTTTGGTGGACAATTATTGCAATGGTAGTATTAAGTCTTTTACAAACATTTAGCATCATACAATTTTGGTACTGGTCACCAGCACATTCTAAAAAGCTAAAAAAAGGATTATTCTTTTATTTTACTCGGATTTTATGGACTCCTAAATTAGTATTGATTTGGTGTACAAGCATAGTAGTTTTAGCAGTGACAAAGGCAGCTTTTACTGAAGAAACATTAAATGATTATTTTATGCGTTTTTTTTACGGATTACCCTTGGGTTCTACGCATGTCATGACATGGCTGGAACAAATGATTTATATTGGGACACCGATTTATACGTTCAGTATGTTTTTGCAGTCATGGTGTTATCCAAGAAATATAGCATTATTTATGCGGATACAAAAGAAATCAGTATGGGGAACGGTCGTTTTAAGACACACATTATTATTAGCAGTTGTCTATGTTATCTTGTCAGTCATTATTTTATTAATAATAGGTATATTTTTTAATAAAAGTTTAATAATCGATTGGTTTTTACTCACTTATATTATCCTTATAAAAATACTAGAATTGAGTTGCATGCTAACTATATTGTTTATACTATTTATTGTAACCAATCGGGTGACATTGTCATTTTTAGGTACTATGAGTTTATATCTCATTAATGTTTTCCCAGTAAATTGGTTGTCTTACAATGTGGCAGGAATTGGTCAATTGGCACGTATTGAGGAAATGGGAAGAACGATGTTAGAAATGTCGATTATTAGTTTTGTTTTCCTTATCTGTATGATTAGCATTATAAAATTGACGACATATAAATATTTTGAACGAGGGTGAAATGAATGGCATATGTAATTGAATTACAAAATATATCAAAACAATATTCGGGCCACGAAGTATTAACGGCTATACAATTAAATATTGCACAAGGTCAAACCGTTGGAATTGTTGGTGGTAATGGTAGTGGTAAATCAGTTTTATTTAAATTGATATGTGGATTTGAAGTGCCTACTAAAGGGCAGGTAAAAATACGGCAGCAGGTTTTAGGAGAACAAATTGATTTCCCAGAAGGTGTAGGTGTTTTTATTAATGAGCCTGGCTACATCGAACTTTTTAGTGGCTTTAAAAACCTACAATATTTAGCGGCCATTAACAATCGTATTACTAATAAGCAAATTGAAGACGCTATGCAATTAGTTGGATTAAATCCTAAAAATAAAACAAAAGTAAAGGATTACTCCTTGGGTATGAAACAAAAGTTAGGAATTGCACAAGCAATTATGGAAAATCAAGATATTTTGATTTTAGATGAACCTTTCAACGCTCTTGATTATAAAACATATCAAGATGTAAAAAAGATTATTAAAAACTTAAAAGAACAGCAGAAGACAATATTACTGACAAGTCACCATTTTGATGATATTAAAGAGTTATGTGATGAAATCTATGTTATTGAAGATGGTGGATTGATACCTTTAACGGATAATTATAAGAAGCAATTTATGAAAAAATAATTTCTGTTAAATTTACAATTTTCAGAATACAAAAGAGTTAACGGAAAAAATTTTAAGGTTGTGTCTAAGTTAATCTGATTGGATATAAATATTTTCTCCTGTAGCAGGTTTAACTTTAGAGGAATATTCCACTCATCCTATTGCCAAAGCCATTACAAATTATGTAATGGACCGCAATATTGAGAAAAAATAGGTACAGACTTCAAAAATATTGCAGGGAAGAGTGGTCAAGCAAAAATAAGAGATACGATTTACTATGCAGGGAATGTGAAACTTTTTGAGGAGCTTGGTGTTCCATTAAATAATTTAATCACAAGTTTACATGAAATTCAAAACCGGGTTAAACAGTTGCCATTATCGGACAGAAAAACAGATTTTAGGATAAATTTCAGTATCAGATAAGATTCGATCCTCAACTGTTTCAATGTTAAATTTAGTAAAGCAACAAGGTATTAATTAAACAGTAAACTGGCGATAATGATGGTGCTGCTACTGTTTCAATTTTCGCTGTTTCGTCTCACTGTTATTAGTATACTTTTCATTGATACACAACTTCCTATAATTTATATTATGTAAACTAAAATTATTTGGCGTGGAGGAGGGCTTGAATATGTCAACTACCCATATGTACAAGTGTATATGGACAAGAACTTTTAGACACTGCCACAAACTCACCTTCTTTGCACAAGGATTTTAAAGCATTTTGATTTTTTGGACAAGAACTTTTAGACACTTTATTTTTTATGTGGACAAGAACTTTTAGACATTTTATTTTTTAGGACAAACAAATTACCTTATATTGATAAGGTGTAAAGTGTCTTTAGCTATTTATCAAGTTTGTTACACTCATAACCAATGGGAATTTTAGAAGCACCATTGGGCTTTGTTAACTTTCAACTATATTGCTACCTATTGTTGTAAAGCATTCATTCTTCTGATTATTGTCGGCACTACCTTCATGAGATTTAGTATCCAATAACGCCTTCAATGCTCCTAATTATTTAGAATAATACTATCCATTCCTTTTAAACTTGACTAGAAGCTATTAGCCCAGCTATAGCTACATCAATTCTCATCAATGCTTTCCCAAAAAATAAAAGCCATGGGACGCATCAAGAATTAGTAACACGTACCGTTGCCCATCTCGACGGTGGAGGGGCTAGAAGAGTTACACTCTTATTTAATAGATTTAGAGCATCAAACAGGGATGAAACCACCTATTGTTTTGGAGTCAACAGGACACTACCATGCCCCAGTTGTTCAGTTTTTAGAAGCAAGAGAGTACGTTGCCATTATCGTAAATCCACTAATATCTTACCGAGCAAAAAGTTCTAGCTTACGAAAAACCAAAACAGATGCCATTGATGCATATCACTTAGGCGAACTGTATTACAAAGAGGATTTAGAGCCTCAGAAAAAACGTAGTATTCGGCTTTTAAACCTTCGGCATCTGACAAGGCAACACGAAAATATGACAGGAATTATGGTTCAAACAAAGCTACAATTTCAAGCTGTATTAGATCAAGTTTTCCCTGAGTATAAAGGAGTTTTTGGTGATTTGTACGAAGAGATTTCATTAAGGACTTTACAGTCCTACCCTACATCTGAATTAGTACTAGACGCAGGTGTAGAAGAGATTGCACAATTTATTGATAAGCATTGTAAAGCACGTTCATTTAATTGGGCGCATGAAAGAGCTGAAGTATTAATAGTAGCTGCAGAACGCAACCCATTTCAGTCAACGCTTTATCAAAGCCTTCTCGTCAGTCTGAATATGTATATTGATTTACTTCAAGCTTACCGCCAACAACTTTCTACGTTAGAGCGTGAGATTGATCAATTGGCGGCACAACTCGAAGAATATGAATTAATCCAATCAATTCCCGGTGTAGGTGAAAAAATCGCGGCCACGAAAAATCATATTACTAAACGCGGCTCGGCTAGGCTCCGTCACATGCTTTATACAGCTGTTCGTTGTTCTATTCGAGATAGTCGAAAAAAGAAAACAACACCTGAAACTATCGCACGAAATAAGCGATTACGAGCATTCTATGTTTTAAAACGAGACGAAGGTAAACCATATAAAGTAGCCATTATTGCTTGTGCTAATAAGCTTTTACACTGGATTTATGCCATGTTAAAAACGGAAAACACCATTCCAAGAAATTACATAGTAACAGCATTTTCAATTTCAACAAAAACCTTCCAAATTGAATTCGGAGGGTTATTTGAGTTGTGCTTTTTAGTATAGCATGAAGTGTTTTCTAATTTAAAAGATTTTTATTGACAATCTATTAGCTGGTTTAGTTGTATATCATCATTATGAGGAAACTGTTTTATTCATTCTTGCTTCTTGAGTCATTAAAAATACTTAGCATGAATGTTAAACCTGCAACAATTCCAATGAAATTCGAACTTAGGGCTTTATTAAACCATATACCACCTATGGGTAAAGATAATGGCAAAAATGTAGCTAATGGCACATATAGCGAAAAGAGAAAACAAGGAATGAATACGCAAATAAGTAAAGGCAAATTTATTTTAATGGTCCATTTTTTTATAAAAATAAGTGATAAATAGACACCCCACATAAAGAGAATAATAAAATTAGCCCAAAAAACAGGAACTATATTTGTAGCTGAGATAACTTTAATTTGATATTTAATATCATAACTGATGATTGTTAATAAAAATAACCCAATAACCCAAATTAATTTCCACATATAAGTTGACCACTTTTTCAAGAACAACACCCCCATTAGAGATTTAATTGATACTTATTAATACGTCCGAATATTCAAAAAGTTCCCAAATAGTCCATATATATAAATTATTATTTTAAATGACTACTTTAGATACTTATTTCATCATGTAAAATCCAATGACAGTTGCCAACCTACATGAAGTTCATTTTTAAATTGTTCAATTTGGTGCCGTCTGTTGTTGCTGTGTAGACAACACTAAATTTCTTTTAATTTTTTTGCAATATGTATGGCAAAGATAAAAGTGTGTCATATAAACAAGAAATAAATCTACAATCATTCGCTTGTGCACTAGATTTTAGCCGCAATGAAATCGAGGCTTCCTTTGATTTATTTAAAGTACGTTTAAATTGGCCTTAAAAATACCCCCCATTAAATAAACAGATAGTATTTCTTCATCCGTCTATTTAATAGGGAGATTTCATAATCTAAGGAGGTGCTGTGTGATTTTATATGCGTGGTTTGATAAGACCTTACTTAAAATTTATTAGGAAACAATACAATACACTTGTTTTACGAAGTGAAGAACTATTCGACGTGATGGGATGTCTTTCTGCATTACCCAATCATTCGACTCTTAAAAATACCCTTAAATTACCATTAATAAACTATCTGACCTTTATAGTGATTGTGTTCACCTCAAAGCATTTGAGTCGGGAACGGGTCTCACATACAAAGGACTCAATTGCTTGAATAAACTTCATTCTATGTTTTTTGGAAAGTACCATCCGAGGTAAACTTTTGTATTCGATGGCTAAAATAGTCAGCTACATACACATTCCCTGCAGCATCTATCGCAATTCCAGTAGGATATTGAAACTGACCGTCACTTGTGCCAGCACTTCCCCATGTTTTTAGGAAAGTGCCGTCCGATGTAAACTTTTGAATGCGTTGATTAGATGTGTCAGCTACATACACATTCCCTGCAACATCCACCGCAATTCCAGACGGATATCGAAACTGACCGTCACTTGTGCCATAACCTCCCCATGTTTTTGAAAAGTACCATCCGATGTAAACTTTTGAATGCGATGGCTATAATAGTCAGCTACATACACATTCCCTGCAGCATCTACCGCGATTCCAGTAGGATATTGAAACTGACCGTCACTTGCCCCCGAACTTCCCCATGTTTTTTGGAAAGTACCATCCGATGTAAACTTTTGAATGCGTTGATTTTCTGAATCAGCGACATACATATTCCCGTCCTTATCTACCGCAACCCCCTGTGGAGAATTGAAATAAGCCTGAGGATCCTTCGGTAAAAAAGTTGTAAATTGCTCTCCTCCCGAAGCTTCTACAAGTAAAGATGGAAATAATGTAGAAAAATTTATACAAAAGCACAATAACACTATAAAACAAGACTTCTTTGAAAATTGCATGCTCTCCCTCCTTATGAATATAAGTACATACTCTTTAATAATACTAGGAAGAAAAATAGCATAATACTGACGAATGTTAATGATTGGACATTAACATTAAAAAAAAATAACCTCTTACCGATATTTATCTACCAGAAGTTATTTCTTATTTAATCTTTTTTACATATTATCAAACTTTTTTATAAGCACCACTATATTTTCCTGAATTTTCAGAAAAAACAATGTATAGAAGTTCTTGTCTTTATTATACAAAGTCTAAAAGTTCTTGTCTTTAATTTTGGACAAGAACTTTTAGACAAATTTTATAAAATTGGTTATTTTATCAATGTTTAATTCAATTTTTAATGTCTAAAGGTTCTTGTCCATATACATCCCCATAATATCAGTACTTTTCGACTTATAATTCTGAAGTTCCTTATAATTTTCATGTGAACGATAATTCTCCTTTTTTACGATAATGGGTTTTATTTGTACAGATAATAATTATTGTTTAATACGCTATCTGGAGGTTTTTATACTTGCAACTA
Source organism: Lysinibacillus sp. NPDC097231 (assembly GCF_044761885.1). NCBI lineage: Bacteria > Bacillati > Bacillota > Bacilli > Caryophanales > Bacillaceae > Lysinibacillus > Lysinibacillus sp. NPDC097231. The sequence continues at coordinate 207,907 of NZ_JBIWDH010000002.1, forward strand.
CATGCTGCCATTGATGAATTTGTTTTGTATATTGAGATTGAAAAAAATTACTCGGTCAATACGGTCACAAGTTATGAACACGATTTACAGCTCTTTTTAGCCTTTTTAACGAACCGTGGTTGTTCAACTTGTTTAAATGAGATTACCAAGACCCAAGTACGTCGTTTTATTCAATATCTATTAGGATCAATAAAACAAAAACCACGTTCGGTGAACTGAAAATTTCTTCCTTAAAATCGTTCACTAAATATTGTCTAAAAGAACACTACCTGACGAATGATTTTACGCATGGAATTGAATCACCGAAAACCGATGATAAACTTCCTGTCTATATGACATTAACCGATTTGCAACTACTATTTGGCTATTTAGAACGCGACCAATCACGTTTTTCGATGCGGGATGAGCTAATGTTTAAATTGTTAGCAACAACCGGTCTGAGACGCTCTGAACTTGTTTCATTAACATGGGAACAAGTTGATTTCGTAAACGAAACGATCCGAGTTGATGGAAAAGGAAAAAAGAACGGATATTGCCCCTTCATCCACACTTAAAGCCGCTTCTGGCATCCTATAAAGCCACTTTAAGATCAGATCAAATATATCCAACAGAACCTGTTTTCCTAAATAAAAATCGTAAAGCATTAGATCCGCGTGGGTTACATGTCATCTTTAAAGATGTGTTGAAAAAGGCAGGCCTCCCGCCTACCCGCTTCACGCTACATCACTTACGGCATACTTTTGCAACATTGATGTTACAGCAAAATAAAGAAAACGTTGACTTACGAACACTTCAAGAACCTCATGGCCATGAAAGTATTACATCGACTCAAGTCTATACCCATGTTGAGTTTGAACAGAAAAAGAAAGCAATTGATTCTTTTCGAACTTTTTGATTCCTTCTTACTTTCAATAGAAAGAAACTACCCTTAATAATGGTTATAATCTTTAATATATTTCGCTTCTAAATCGATTACCAAATCCTAGAGAATACATAGAAATACATGAACACTTTCATGAAAGGATATATATGAAGGAGAATCCATTAGGGTACGACTAAGTTGTGATAGAAGTATTTTTTAGATGTAAAAATGCTGATTTAAATGTTTTCGGGATACAATTGAGTTGTGCGTATACATCAAGTTATGAACTGTATATGTTCAAGTACTTGCAGACACTTTGTACAAGAATGTACAGACATATTCTAATGGAATGCTTAACTTTTTGAGAGTCCGTAGATTCTTGTCCATATTCAAAAATGCCCTTAAGACTCAAGGGCATTTTGTTTAACTAACTATTGTATTTATATTTAATTACTCAATCGATACGTTTTGGCTTTTGAATTTTTTGGTTCCACTATCAACCATTGTAGTTGTAGTTTTTATTTTACATTAACATCAAAAACAAAAGTCTCTTTTCCTTTATCCCATGTTACATTGAGTTTATAAATATAATATCCTTCTTTAGAAGGCATTGTTATTTTAAAATCATTAATTTCAACATTATCAATTGTACCATCTTCATTCTGTTTAGTTATTGTTATAGAATAAGGGTTTTTTTCAATTTCTAAATCTAATATATCTTTTTTTTCGACATCTATTGTTTCAAAATCATCAGCTAATTCATTTAGATCACGAGGACGCATTTCTTTTATTTTCACATCACCTTCATCCCATTCGAAATTACTTGGAATCATTGTATATTGTTCTCCGTTCACAATAACTTTGCCTTCAGGCTGACTAACAATATCGTTTAGAAAACCGTTACATCCACTCAAAAGAGTAACAATCAAAATTAATAAAATTATTTTTTTCATTTCAACCACCCCTATAAATAGAATATAGACTCGATCATAGTAAATGTTCTTTAGTATCCTACATTACAAAATTTTACAAAAATTAAAAAATGTTGTATATACGAGGCACTTAATCACATTGCATCAACGTAAAAAAGCAGCATGATTAAAACCATGTTGCTCTCTAATTTATAAGTGTTCTCACTTCACTAAGTCTATTCCACCTGTAAAAATTGGCCGATAGATAGATTTTATTGACCATTGCCAGAAATGCTGACCGTTTTTAATCGTGTTAGAAAGACTTTTACTTAAAGTATCATCTTCTCTAATTCAAAATAATATTAGTTGGCCACACTTTATATTGCCCGATTATTATTTCTCAGCATTTCAGCAATATTTTAAAACAAATTCAACAATTTTTCTATATAGTTTACTCTTCAGATATTCCTGTTCTATTTTAACTAACATGTATCGTGATTCTGTAACAACCAGCTAATAAACGATAATTAGCATTATTTAAACGAATAATCCCCTTTTGAACGATAAATTATAGAAACCATCCGATAATTAGAAAGTTGTGACCAAGGTATTTATATTATGTAAACTAAAATTATTTGGCGTGGAGGAGGGCTTAGATTCATCAACTACCCCATAATCTCTGTACTTTCTGTATATAGGCCTACTTTTTGGGACAAGAATGTCCGGACATTCTTATGTCATCTTGTAGTAAAGCCTCCGTTAGTGAAAAAGACTTACTTAACTTCAATTACAAAGTCATAACTCGAACTTCCTTTTTTCCAATGTGCAGAAACACTATAAATATAAACCCCTTTTTCTTTTGGCACTAATAAAACATTATCATTTAATGGGACATTCTCCATTTCGTTTTTATTAAACCATATAGATGCACCCAACGTATTTTCTAGTGGTTTACGATTAAATTCTATTTTTAATTCAGCTCCAGGTGATACAACAACAGGTTTAAGTTCTTGATGTTTAATCAAATCTGGCGGGGAAATCTTATCAACACATTGAACGTTAATAAGTCCATTCCAACAATAAGAACCTTGTGCCACTTCTACAGTATTATTTTCAATAGTTATAGTTGGTTTAGGTGGTTTAAGGTTAAATACAATATTAATCCCACCTACTAATACAACTACAGCTAACAAAGAAATTAATACCTTTTTCATACACTTACCCCCTAGTGTTTCTAAAGACACCTTTAGTTGAATAACTGAATCAATCTACTGTTTGGTATAGTGTAACACATTTACAAATATTGGTGCAGAGAGGTGTGAGCCTTAAAGCAAGTAATGATGGGATTGCGGTAGTACATCACAATTAAGCTAATTGCATTATTAAGTCCCATAGAACAGCTATAAAATGAGTCGAGATATAGCAAGACGGATACTTGGTTGCTTTGATTTCTCTCAGGTCAGTGTAAGAGTATAACAAAAGGACTTGCGTGTAATTTTACGCACAAGCCCATAGATTGAAGACTATTGTCTTGGTTGTCGATTGGTTTATGGTAATCCTCGTTATATTTAATTGCAGTTCTTACATAGTACCTTTTTAGCTACTTTAGCAATTGTTGTATCTAAGCGTCCTACGAGCATACTTTTCTCAGAAGGCATTGTTATTGTAGCAGTAAATTCTTCTCCCTCTTCAATTTTCCTATTGCAATTGGCACAAGTTAACTCTTTGGTCATAAATGTTTTTTTAATTTTATCTAACAACTCACCATCTCCTTTCTACCATTTTGAATTAACAGAAAATTATATCTTCAAAGAAATTGTAACATGGAAGATGGTTTGTTGGGATAAAAATGGGAAAACGAACTACAATAGATTGACTGTTACAAGCAATGAGTAACAGGCTTATAGAAGGGTTTAACGAGCCTGCAAGCGCTGATAGTGGAGCTGAGGAATCGTTCACACAGGCTGTATGAATGAAGCTACAAAGCCATGCGTGAAGTAACAGGCTTAGTTGTGAGAGCATAAGAAAAGAACTTCATATATGAAAATCAATCATATACCCACGTCCTACACCCGTTCGTTGAATAAGATAAGAAACGCTTATTCAACAATCGCGCCCAATTGTTGAAGATTGGTTTTCAACTAAAGCCCCCTTTACTTTAAGTACAAAAATTCTCAAGCACATTAAAATTACATAAATATCCATTTTTGTTTAGGTTTTCCTTTAAATTGTCCTTAAATTTAATAATTCTTAACCATTTCTGAAATCCCTGTCTTAATAATAATTATGTTTTTTGGCTTTAAGTCTCCTCTATCTTCTATTTGCTACTCCGAAAAAATCAGGTAACTAACAATGTAAAGCAGCAAAGAGTTTTTCTAGTAATTAACACAATCAGGAAAACTTAGTAAAAGGTGTTTACAAACAACTTAAAGATGGATATACTTACAAAGTAAACAAAAAATTCTTAAGGAGGTCGAATGAAATGATCGTTATTGTTAATTTGATGTCATTGGTAGTTACAACTTCAGTAAAAATGAAAATCACACATTCGACCAGATCGGAATGGATCGCTTAAGGCTTTTTTTGTAATTAAGCATACCCATACCGCAGGGAGAAGTGTGCCCCTGCGGTATTTTTGTGCCTTTTTTCACCGTAGGGGAGTCTCTCTACGGTTTTTTTCTTTTTTCATGGTAATTTAAGGAGGTGATAATAAATGATATTAAACATTTTTGCTCTCACGATAACTATTAAAAAACGTGAGATCTCTCTCGAGGAAGCACTTCATAATGAAAATGTGAAAAAAATCTTTGAAGAGAACCGAAGAAAAGTAGAAAATTATATTCGTATTCGTCAATATTAATTTTGTTAATTAAAAAACATGAAAGGTGGGAATTGAAATGATTTATATGATCAAAAGACGTCATGCAGTTTTATGGGTGGAGAAAGACACAACCACCAGATGAAGTAATATAAAGTGACAATATAGCTATTTAATTTTATAATCTCAGTAAAGCTAACCCGTTCTAATCTAGGACGGGTTGCTTCAGGAGGTATTTTGCACTTTTTTAAGCGATATTTTACACATACAACTTGATGTAGTTTAAGAAAATGCGGAATTACAATGTTAGGGAAATTCTAATTCTAAAAAGCGTAATTCCTCGATACTAAAATTGAATTTGGAAATTTTTAGATTAATTCCATTATTCGGCCCGTTAGCCATCCATGTAGCGCAAAACCAGCGCTACACAACAGAGAATGAAAGATGATTAAGTTCTTTCATGGGAGTTTAATAACATATAAATTTTTAAAGAATATTTAACTTCTCCCTTACAGTATTAACAATCGCATTCACACTAATATTCTCTGTCTCTATGTACTCTCCAAAATTGTAATCATTATATGCTTTTAAACACTTATCAGTTTGTTTAAAACACCAATTTCCTTCATCTTCTCCACGTTCCCGCAACCTATCATATATAGTCTCCCTACTTGCTGTTAAACAGAAATGGTATGTATTGCCGTCAATGCTGTTAAATCCATTGAAAATATAGTTAAAATATTTAGGATTTCTAATAGTCATAGGTACAATTAAATTGACATTATATTTTGATATTAGAAGCCTTGCTACCTCAACTGTTAACTCTCTCCATAATTGTAAGTCTTGAAAATCTCCTGTTTCTGCTTCAAATCGTTTTATTTCTTCAGGTAAAACATTTCTTAACATATAACCTGCTTCTTCAGGGTCATATAACATACTATTTTCAATAACTTTAAGAAGTTTTCTTTTGTCGTAATCCTCATTATCCTAGCAAATTGTTCAATACGTTCCGATTTTAGAGTACAATCTCCTTTTAACATAAATCCTACAAGTGCTTTACTAACCCCTAATTGTTCAGCTAGCCATTCATAAGATTTATCCTCAGTCTCTAACCAATCAATTATTTTGTTAATTACGATGTCGTTAGTTTTCATATCATACTCCCCACCTATCTATAAAACTTATCATTCTATATAGGCATCCATAAAGATTATTACGTTCTTTCATGGGAGTTTAAGTATATTTCTTCACAAGGTGATTACATGCCATGCGTAAGGAGCAATACTTTGTTCAATTCGTATTTTACTACCTCAGGATACTGATATGTACGCTGTAATTGATTAGATTCTTAAGTAAATATATCCAGCGTTCATGTAGACAATCTTTTTTTTCAAACAGTACGACTTTATTTCAAAGACACAACGATCTTACTACACGCTTTTTATTTATCCCACACTCTCATCTGCTAGTACTACTATTTTTTATTACCAAATTAGCCGTTTCACTTGGATGGTTAAGAGGAAAATGATGACCATATGGAACAAAATCAACCTTACCAAGATGCGAAGGAGCAGAATAGCCTCTGTCATAATCCCCCCAAATAATGCGAAGATTATACTTTGTTACTTCATTGAAATCACCTTGAACGTTTTTCAATAGTAAACTGTTAAGCTGAACCGTAGTATTTAAAATTCTAGGAGAAGTAAAACTGTTACTTATTTTTTCAATATAATGTTCAGGGATGCTCTCCGTACTTTCAAATAAACCATTACTTAATAAATAACGCTCTATTAAATTAGTAGTTGCCAACTTCAATGTCCATTTGTTCATAAATTGAGGAACATTTATCGATTTAGCATTTTTTTTAGCAACAGGTGGCTGAAGTAAAGTAATTGTATACTTCTTATCTATGTACTTTTGTACTAATGCTTCCAAAAGAATATACGCACCAAATGAATGGCCAATTAGATGGGCATCGTTAGTAGCTTTCTCCAATAACTTTTTCACTACATTCAAATAGATATTTAAAAGATTTTTCTCTCGTTTAAAAGGAGAACGTCCCAAACCTGGAAGGTCCATGATCCATACAGGTCGACCCGTTTTTTCATGAAGCTCTTTCCCTAAAGGAAATAAATCCTCTCCATCACTTAATAAACCATGTAATAAAATAAACGGTTTACCCTCTCCTTGTGATTGGTAAATGGTAGTATTATTACATAATGTTCGTTTAAATAAATGACTGTGCTGGCCATTTTGATACATCATGCGATAATCCAGATCAGCTATTACGGCTGGGAAAAATTTCATTACATTTGTCTCCTTAAACCAATCTTCTCCCATAATCTTTTTCGCTGAACCATTTGAAAATGTTCGATTTGTAATAAAGTTTAGCCCATCAGCAGGAATTTGGGTTATTTTGCTTACGCCACTATTCATAAGTGCTTTCATAAATGGCAATGGGGCAGAAATTTTAGGTGCAGTCATATTCATACTTTCTGACATAGCATCTAATAATTCTGAAATATTCTGATCATGTTGTTTATCTTCAACAAGTGTATATGTTTGTATAGTTGGTTGCTCCAATCTGAAAACCTGCACAATAAACTTTGCTAGTTCATCGTTTGCAATAAGTGGTAATCTATATTCCTTACCTCCAGGAATCACTGGCATGAGCCCTTTTCGCATACTCATCACAAGCAAGCCTAAGCCTCCTGTTTGCTCCGTACTCCCTGTTTTACTACTACCAACTACTGTTGGTGGATTAATTACTGAAAGCGGATAACCTACTGTTGATGCCTGCTGACGGATATAAAGATCTGCTAAAAACTTTGTTCTCTCATATGGATTTTTTATTTTCAAAAAATTGTTTCCTTCTTTAAACACATCTATCGCAATCTTGCTATTTTTATCATCAAAGGGACTCATATAGCCTACAACATGAATAAATTGTTGCAATCCCTTCAATTGATGAATATTTTTAGCGAATTCACTAATATGTTGGGCACCATTCAAAAATACGGAAGCTGCCTCTTTGCTTGTCGCTTGAATATCCATGGGGCCTCCTGCGTGAATAATCACATCCGTTTTCAATACCAACTCCTTATCTTCTGCACTTAGACCTAAGTCTATTTTCGTCAAATCACCTTCAATAAAGTGCATAACTGCCTCTTTTAAGATGCCTCTTTCTTGATAAATACGTGTTGCTTTACTTTTCGATCTCACTAATAGAAGAATTGTAACATGCTCTTTGGCTAATTCCTTCACTAATTGCTTTCCAATAAAACCTGTTCCACCAGTTAAAAATACTGTTCTCATATAAATCCTCCTTTTAGTACTATTCAGTACTAATTTGATGTAAAAAAAATGCTTCTTTTATCGAAGCAAGTTAAAAAAATGATCTGCTGTTTTCATGATTACAGTTGCATCCTTCAGTGTTTCTGAAATAAATAGCGCTCCTTCAAGATTTGTAATAAAAAGAGATGCAACCTCGTCAATATTAATTGTCTTTCTAAATTCACCATTCTCTACCCCTTGTTTAAGTAATAGAGAAACTTTCGTTTGTAATCCTGCAAAAAAAAGACCTATTTTTTCTTTTACTTTTGTGGCATTTGTAGGGCTTTGAATATAAAGCGTAATAAATGGACAGCTCCCCTTATATTCTCTCGTCTGAACTCCTTTTGATAATTGCTTTAAAAACAGTTGGATACGATCTTCAACTAATAATTGGTTTTGAGATAGTAAGCCATCAATTGCAGATTGATACATTTCAATCCAATAATCAACGACCCCTTCCAACAATTCTTCCTTATTAGAGAAGTGATAATACACATTAGACTTTGAAACCTTGCTTACACGAACTAATTCATCCATGCTTGTATAAGCAAACCCTTTTTCTAAAAATAATGTTGCAGCTACTTCAATCACACGTTTTTGATTCATTAGTTTTACCCTTGTCATAATTAGTACTGTACAGTACTATAATAGGTGTTGCAAGTATTTTTGTTAGTTTAATAAAAAAATTAATCAAAAAAGCTATACTTTAATTGATTTTACTGCTAAAAATTAATCTCATTTTGAACAAAGTTGAACTGAACCCCAAAACTGTTTTGGATGGCTTGCAATTTTTCACTCGTGTTTTAACGCTAGGTTCATATATTTTTGAAAAGAAAACAAATATGTTTTTTTGGAAGATACATACGAATTTATTTTTGTAGTCACTAAATTGTTTAGAGGAGATGCTTTTATGCCCATTTCAGTACAGCATATTCGACATGCTACATCAATTATCTCAATAAATGGAAAATGATTACTGATTGATCCGATGTTGAGTGAAGCTGGTAAACTTTCATTTGTCCCTTTCACTAGAAATTATCGCAAAAATCCATTGACTTCATTGACTGTTTCACTTCACATTTTCGAAAATGTAGATGCTATCCTTCTAACACATCGTCATGGCGAAACATCGAATTGTAAGTTGGTACCATTAAGCTTCACTGTAACTTCTTTACTTGCAGCATTTGCACTCGCCAGACTTGCAAAACATATTTTTACGGCATACATTTGCAACATTGATGTTACAGCAAAATAAAGAAAACGTTGATTTACGAACACTTCAAGAACTGCTTGGCCATGAAAGTATTACATCAACTCAAGTCTATACCCATGTTTTCATAAGCATTAAGCAGGTCATAAAAAATTCACAATGGATTGAACAATGGGAACCGTCACTATACCATCCAGCACTAAAAAGAGAACTTGCCCAAGATATTTGACGTTGTTTATATTTTAAAAATAAACAAGCCAAATAGAAATCATTCAATTCAGGGAGATTTTCAAAGGGTTCCGAATTTGCAAATTCCTTTACAATTCTTTCTGCACCGTTTTGAAATTTTGTTAATGAAAGTTCTATAATCCAATAAGGAGGACTTTCAGATTTATCAATAATTTCATCACAAAATAATAAATAATGCTTATATGTTATTAAGCCAGCCTCAATCATCTCCCCCAACCTCTGTTAAGTGGTCAAGCTGAAGGTGCTGTTATTTCAAAAGTTGTGAAGGCTCTAATTTGATGTCGTGAAAATCAAATCTCCTACTCAAGAAGTTTATAGCAGTTCAGAGCAAAAGCTCGAGCTTCATGTGTATTTTACAGAAGTTATCAATTTTTTATACTGTAAAATAAGCACCAAATAGCGCCCCCTGAAAAACAGGTGGGCGCTATTTACGCTTACGTCTACTCTATATAAACTGACCGGACCAAAGTTCTGACCGATTCCTTACCATTCGGGTGCTTCGTCGTCATATCAACAGTCATATTGTAAACACCAGGCGTTGAAACCTTCGGCAGCTTGGATGTGAACTCGGCTCCGTTTGTTGTATTAGGAATGATCGATTGCTTAAGTTCATTTCCTTCAGGATCCTTGAATTTGAAGGAAAGACTTGTTGTTCCAGCTTGCTTCGGTGCTTTCAAGGTGAAGGATGTTTGGTCTGCCTTACCCTTGCCAGCCATGTTAAGCTCAATCTTCTCAGATTCATCAAAGGAGGAGACAAGCAGGTAGGCATCCTTTGTATTCGTTGCCTTCATTTGTACAGTCCAGGAACCTTCGATGAACTCGTCAAGCTGGAATGAATAGAGACTTGCGCCTGAGATAATCGTATCATCTTTTATAGGGCCTGAGGCTGTCATAATCGTTCCGTCCGGTGCAACTAACTCGACAGTCGTGTCATTACTGGCTGTGTAGACGAAGATAGTTCCACTTGTTGTGGCTGGGACATAGATTTCATTTTCGGTGAATTGGCTATCTGACAGCATACCTCCATTTATATAGTTGGAAGACTCACTTTGGATGACGGTGTCCGTTTGATTTAATGCTTCGATATTATCCGATAATTGGCTATCTGACAACATATCTCCATTTATATAGCTGGAAGACTCACTTTGGATGACGGTGTCCGTTTGATTTAATGCTTCGATATTATCCGATAATTGGCTATCTGACAGCATACCTCCATTTATATAGA
>NZ_JBIWDH010000002.1:218614-297635 GCF_044761885.1 Lysinibacillus sp. NPDC097231
AGCTGGAAGACTCACTTTGGATGACGGTGTCCGTTTGATTTAATGCTTCGATATTATCCGATAATTGGCTATCTGACAGCATACCTCCATTTATATAGCTGGAAGACTCACTTTGGATGACGGTGTCCGTTTGATTTAATGCTTCGATATTATCCGATAATTGGCTGACAGCGGTACTGCGTAAATAAGGCTCAATTCGAGAAAAGACTTTGGATCCTTGGCGGATATTATCATGATCAATTGTGTTGTCGGTAAATAGATGTGTGCCATATGGCAGCTTAGAGCTGGTAACTGTGACTAAGCCGTCATTTGCCCCATAGAAAGATAAATAGGCGCCGCCTAGGGCTAGGGCAGATAAGGCCGGTCCTTTGTTCGTTCCGGCTACCGTATAGTATTTATTCTTACTGCGGTTAGGATGGCTGTCAGTTACGGAACGGAATTTGGCCATTTCCCCAACCTGCAAGGAATAGGTGCCGGCGTCATTCATCCCGAGCAGTTCTCCGAGCCATCCCGCATACCAGCTGTATGATAGGTCTGCTAGTTCTGATCCGTAATGAGGCGATCCTAATGTGATAACCTTGTCGGCATATGAATAGGCCCCGTAGTGAATAAGGGCAGCCTGAGTATCAGGACCGCCCTTGCTGTGGGCGATAATATTCACTTTCTGTCCATTGAAGTGCCGTGATATTTCTCCAAGCATGTCGGCAAGTAGGCGCCCATTCGTGTATTGATTTTCAGAACCTTTACCGGCCGCGTCATACAGTTGAACGAAAACGGTCTGATATCCAGCATCGTAAGCCTTCGTGTACATATCATTAACCCCGTGATAAGTCGTCTCCCCATACCAGCTTGTTGAGCTTCCATTCTTCCCTTGTACAAAGACAATTGGCGCTTTCGATGAATCGTAATTCGTTGGACGGTCACCAAGGAACCATTGGCCAGGGGTGAAGGTTTCATCGGACGGCTTCAGCTTTCCGGCTGATACTTCTGAAGACAGGCCATATGGTGTAAAAACCAATAAACATAAGAAAATAGCTAAAAGCTTTCTCATCAATCTTCTGTTCATTAAACTCCTCCATTACATTCGTATTTTTGAATATTTTGCTAAATGTAAAAGGCAAATAGAGCTATAGATGTTTACATAGAATGTATTCTCTATGTTTCGTCGTATTCCTTCTTTTTGAGTTCCTATTTTACGATTGTACGGACTTTTACCTTCCGATGGGAGAATGGATTTCGAGCTTTGCGTCCCTACATGGACTAGAGATGAGAGAGTATTTCCCCCCCAAAAAAAGCTTGATTCACTAGTTATCCAGTAAATCAAGCACTTTGTTTTATTTCATAGCTTTGGTCCAGATTTCAAGGCTGGGCCATTTAGTTTTTCAAAATCAAACTCTATATTTTAACCTTCTTCATCTACTCAGATGGAAATATTATGATAATAAATATAAAATATGTTTTACATTATTGAGGAAGGTGCTAATTATGGAAAACATTATTAAAGAGGCTAGGAGGACAAAAAAGAGGACTTGGCTAAGGTATGTGGTGTTTCTCTTCAAACGATAAATGCCATCGAAAACAATAAATATGATCCAAGCTTAGCCCTTGCCTTTCAATTAGCCTATTGTCTGGGATTGTCAGTCGATCAATTATTTCAATATGCGGGGAAAGAAAATGAGTTTGTATGAAATACTTTTTTGTAAAAGGAAGGGCTTTTAAATACTATGCGTAGATTGGGGCAAACTGTTCCCTGTACCTAATTATGATATTAATAAATATCCCAAGTGTAGAAAATTTGTCGAAATGGGTTACCATAATGCTCAATTTAACTTTAGATTAGATTCAACACGTATCGGTGAAATCTTCCAAGGGCAAACCCCAAGTAGAAACGGCCCGAACGCTAAATGTAACGACTCCCCGAGAAGGATTCCCAGTACCAGCTATGCCCGAAATGCCAAATGAGCACAGCCCAGGACTTAAAGATATGAGTAATTAGAAGAACCTCCCGGTGTAAACTGGGGGGATTTTACGATTAGAAAGCGATTAACTAGTTGTAATGCCCTTTGGAAAAATAGAACTTCTTGTACTTTTAAACCATTGGTAAAATAGTAAATATACAAGCACTATTTCAACCGCATCTCCGCCATAATACATTATCATAGCACCCTGTTCTGCCTGTTGTGTAGATACATGGTTAGGAGGATAAGCATAAATATACTTTGACAATATCGAATGAGCTGTTAATGCTACTAATAATACGCTTGAGCGAAAGACATAAGATAGTTGATGTGGAGTTGGATCAATATAGATAAAAGCAACGGTAAACAAGTAACCTGCTAGAAAAATATGAATGTGAATCAAAATAAATAAAAATGGGCTTTCGTGCATCAGGTTATAGAGAGGTGTAGTATAGAGCAACCATAAACCACCTACATTCAGAATAGACGCTATGATAGGATTGCGCACAAAACTAAAAAAAGAATTGCGTAGTATGCAAGAAATATGCCGGGCCATTTCCACCGGGATAGATCTTAAGAGTAGAGTCATTGGAGCTGCTAGAGCGATAAGGAGCGGGGCTAGCATTCCAAGCAATAGATGACCAATCATATGCGCTGAAAAATTAACATGTGTAAGCTCTGCTAATGGACCCATTAATGTTACGATGGCACATATATGCCCAAGAATCCAAAATAATAAGCGAATGTAAGGCCATTGTTTTTTATGCTGATTTGATAGAATGACTGCAATGATATAGGAGAAAAAAGAAATCAAAAACGGCAAAACTAATATCAACTGTACAATGATGGAGAAATTTTGGCTGTGAGTTTCATGCGAATGCAAGGTCGAATCCTCCTAACGCTTTTGTTTATTGGTTTGTATAAGTAATACAATACCAATAATAATTAAAATTGTAGCTAATACATTCCAAACTAAATCATAGGGAAGAATTTCGACATTGTAGCGGATTTGATGTAACCTCATTAACTTGTGTTGAATGATACCATCATATAGTTGAAACACTCCTGCCCCAAGAAAAATACCTCCAAGCCATTTTTTTAACCAAAATCCATGTTTTCGATGAAGATCAGCAAGTAAAAAGGAAGAACCAATAGTAGCAAAAAAGCTGAAGGCATGAAATAATCCATCAGAGACTAATCCAATATTAGCAGTGGATTTATCATAGAAATGGTGCCAATATAATAATTGATGAAAAATCACCTCGTCTATAAATGCCACTATTCCAAAACCCAATAATATTCCAGTCCACATATTACGCTGCCCATACTGAAGACGATTTTTGTGTTTATAATTGTTCTCATTTATCTCCTCATACGTATTTGATATTGCCAACCAAATCACCTCAGTTTAAATTTTTATTAGTTTATCCACGATGTTAAGAGGTTTAAACAGTTTACAAGGAGTTCTCCTAGAAGTGATTCTACATGCTGTAACATAAACACTTCTTCTTTAATTTTAAATTTATCTATGAGATAACAAGTCCCCAGGAAACACTAGGGACCCTCTTTTCAATTTAAGTATTTTCCATGATTAGGGATGCGATTTTCCTAAATTCGTTAGCCAATTTTTGTGAGTTCTTCAACTATCATCGGCAATCCATGTCCTGTGATTGCTACCGTAGGTTTTAAAGCTTCTAACTTTATTACTGAGTTCCAAGCACCCGACCAACAATGCACCTATACTATTTTCTTAAAAAAACAAAAAAAGATTTTTAAAACTGATTCTATTAATTAATTCTTTGAACTTTTAACTAGAAAATCACTTATTAATTAACACTATAAAGCATAATATAACAAGAATAGTTGATACGAATCATACATATATTGATTTTAATATTTCATTAAAATAGAAGGCTATTATTATCCTAATGAGGAATTATATTATAAGCGGAAATTTTCTATAAAGATAGGATGATGACAATTATTGAAAAATCGGTTCTTGCTATGGTTATATTACGTGTATTGTCTGGAAGTATTGAAGTAAGCGCTGGATTATTGATGTTAAAGTTGAATAATTTAGAAAAAGCATTCTATATTAATACAATGCTTGCATTGGTTGGTCCAACAGTTTTAATCGTAACGACAGCAATTGCATTATTTGGACTAGCTGATAAAATTCCTGTGACGAGAATCATTTGCCTATTTACGGGAATAACACTTATTATTATTAGCTCACATGTTAAGTAATATGGACATGCCATTCTAATCTTTATTAAACTCTTTTTTACAAACATCACATTTGCTGCGTTTTTTTATGTATAAGTACCTCTATCTGTACAAATTTATATTGAGTGTATTGCACGCATTTATTCGGTTTTAACGTTAGTTGATCGTCACATCCTCTCTCATTTAGGATCACGGTAACTCCGTGATCCTTTTGTAATTTCTATTCTCAGATTGTTTAATAACATTACACTGCATCAGGTAGTTTTTTACTTGAATAAAGAATGAATCTATAAAGCGATTTCTTAACGGCTTAACATCGATCAACAGCATTTTTCGACCTCTACCCATTTTGGCAAATAAATTCTTCTATTTTTGTTTTTGTCAGAGTACTCTTCATTTTGCCCAGTTCCAACATCCCCTTGAATTATTACCTAGAAGGAAAAATATTGATTGCCATTAAATTTTACTTCTGCGATATAATCCATGACCCCTTACCTTTATACATAAGATTACTCCTCTGGTGCTTGTGAGCGCTTTGTAAAGAGAGCGACTATGAATGCTAGAACTGCGAAGCCGAAGCCGATAAGAAAGGCATTATGTACGCCGGCTACGATGGCCTCTGGTATCTGTGTGTTTGGATCAGCAGACTGAGCCAGAAAACTGCGCTGCCCAGAAGTCATCACACTGATGAAAAGAGCTACACCGATCGCACCTGCAACCTGCTGCAGCGTGTTCAGAATTGCGGTGCCATGCGGATAGTATTGGCGCGGAAGCTGATTCATTCCATTGGTCTGAGCAGGTACCAGAATCATCGTTAGTGCAACCATTAAACAGATATGCAACAACAGAAAGGTGAGCTTAGATGTCTCTACGGTTACTTGAGTTAAGCACCACATGATGATGGCGATGATACCCGTTCCCGGAATGATGAGTCTACGTGGTCCAATACGATCAAACAGCTTGCCCATAATCGGAGAAATCAGCCCGTTCAACAAGCCTCCAGGCAGCATCAAGAGACCTGTAGCAAAGACAGTTAAGCCAAGCGCCCCTTGGAGCACAAACGGCAACAGCGATGTCGCAGAAAATAACGTCATTGTCATAATAAAGAGTAATATTGTAGTTAACGAGAACATCCGATGCTTAAAAACGCGTAGTTCCAATAGTGGTTCTTTGATACGAAGCTGACGAATAACGAATAAGACGAGTGCTATAATACCAGCCAAGGACGTTCCGTAGATGATAGGGCTCCCCCAACCAAGGTCAGCTGAGCTACTAAAGCCGTAGACAATGCCCCCAAAGCCAATCGTAGATAGTAGAATAGACAGGGTATCCACTCGTGGCTTGCTGGGTTCAGATACATTTTTGAGAAAGATAAAGGCAAACACAATGGAGAAGATCGCAAAGGGCAGTACTAAGAAAAACAACCAGCGCCACTCTAATACTTCTAAAATAAGACCCGATAGCGTAGGACCAATCGCTGGAGCGAACATCATCACTAGCCCAAGGCTGCCCATAGCAGCACCTCGCTCCTCAGGAGGATACAATACTAGGATCGTATTCATTAAAACAGGCATCATGAGCCCTGTTCCTACTGCTTGTAGAACACGTCCGATCAGTAAAACAGAGAACTGTGGTGCTATACCGCAGACGAGTGTACCAATGATGAACAAAGTCATCGCTCCTAGGAACATCTGTCGTGTTGTAAACCATTGAATCAGCAATGCTGAAGCTGGAATTAGCACAGCTACTACGAGCATGTAGCCTGTCGATACCCATTGCAACTTTGATGCTGTTACATCTAGTTCAACCATTAATTTTGGGAAGGCTACGGTCAGTAGCGTCTCATTCAACATCGTGAAAAATGCTCCAATAATAAGAGAAATCAAGATCGGCAAGCGCTTTACCTGTCCGATGCCTTTCTGTGAGCTAAGAGTAGCTCCCGCTTTTGCAGTATTCATAGTAATCACTCCAACAATAAATATGTAGTTTCTAAAAAAGAATCATGTATTAGAGTAGTCCGTAAACATCACCTAGTTACAACCCACTTACCTTTGCTTGGTTTTGTCCATCATTTGGCTAACAACAATCACACAAACACCCGCCAATGCTCCACAAATGGCCGCAACAATTCCAGCTATGATTAGTCTTGCGCCCACAGCTTTGCTAATGACTGATCCAATTTTTGTATTTAAAGGTTGGTTCAGTGGACTTATCAACCATGTGCATGTTTTTCTTTAAAGTCGCATTTGAT
Organism: Lysinibacillus sp. NPDC097231; assembly: GCF_044761885.1. Taxonomy (NCBI): domain Bacteria; kingdom Bacillati; phylum Bacillota; class Bacilli; order Caryophanales; family Bacillaceae; genus Lysinibacillus; species Lysinibacillus sp. NPDC097231. The sequence goes on from NZ_JBIWDH010000002.1 coordinate 225,050, forward strand.
ACTTCTTGTGTTCTGCTTAATAATTTTTCGTTATTTTATAGTAGTCTTTCGTTCAATTTTTTCATATATTTTCCCCTCCCTATGCTTTAATAGTTAAAGATAGCGCTAATTAATCCAGCTACTCCAAGTACAATAAACCATCCAGCCCATTTGTTTTTCTTCTTTTTTAACTTTGCTAATCCCAGAAAAATAGCCCCTACTGCAATTAAAGCAGCCGCAATACAAATCCCAACTATAAAACCAGCGCTCATCGTTCTTCCTCCTTCTTTGTAATGAGTTTTAAATATGTTTTTGATAATAAGACGATACAGCCTGAATGTTATGTTAAACCTTTTGGATTCAATTCGAACAAGAGTATTATGGACGATGCCGGTTGGCAAATAATAGGAAGTTGCGTCCAACTACTACCAAGGTATATCTGTGTCAAAATAGCATGTAATGTTCCATACTACACCGCCTCCATCTTGTTCACTTTTGTCAGTAGTTCCAGAAAAACAATAAGTCCGATTACAAGCAGAATGACCATTCCAATCAACATCATTGAAAAAGAGTGATCAGGAAATTTCGAAAACAAAGAGCCACATGGGCCGACCATTATAATTGCAGAAACAATGGATGCTGACAGCGATTTCTTAATGAACCCAATACGCATTGCTACAAGTCCTACCGATGAAGCAAGCAATGATAGCACAACAGAGAATTTTAGGAGATACAAAAACTCGCTCGTTGTAAATGTTTCCGGCAATATCCCTACCGCATTTGAAATAAGACCAAAAAACGAAACCATTGCAATATTACAGATGAACATCGCAAGACTTGTAAAGCCAAAAACCAGAATGCACTTGGCAAACAATATCCGGCTTCGCTTGACTGGATATGAGAACAAAAGAATTGCTTTCTTTCCGTCGTATTCTTCAACTGTGAATTTTGCGTTCATAATGGCTGACATAACAGCAAATGATACTAAAAATAAAGTACCGATCAGCGGAATACAGCCTTTCCAAGTCATAAAGATTTCAAAAGCTGTATCGTTGGGCATTACTCCTCTTGAAGCTTCTATTTGGGGACCATAACCGAACAAAAAGGTAAATCCAAGAACAACAACTGCGATAATAAGGCTTGTAATGAGAAAGGTGCTTATTTTGTTTCGCCGTAGCTCTAAAACAATTAACTTAATCATTGTATTTTCCTCCACTCAATCTTCCACTCAATCTTCCTATCAGATAATTTTCCAAGTTGTTTTGGTGTGTATTTTTAAGCTCCTCCATATTTGCTACCTCAATTAAAGTTCCATTTGCAATTACAAGTACACGCTCAACAGTCTGTTCAATCTCGCTCAAATTATGACTTGAGAGCAGTATAGTCATACCTTTATTTTTGAGTAAAATAAATAACTCACGCATCTCTCTGATCGCAACGGGGTCAAGTCCATTAATCGGTTCGTCAAGCAGCAGTATTTTTGGTCTATGGATGATACTTCGAGCAATGCCCAAACGCTGTCGCATGCCGAGTGAGAATTTAGATACAGGTTTATTTCCCGTATCCGAAAGTCCGACATCCCTCAGCACCTTGCTAATATCAGCACTTACCCCCATATATTCAAGGTGGATAGAGAGATTTTGCGATGCCGATAAATGCTCATAAAAGTATGGCACTTCAATTAAGCTCCCAATATTACTTAGCACCTTATCTCTTTGTTTCCATGAGTTTTCGCCCAATACATAAGCTCCGCCCTCCGTTGGCTCAAGGAGTCCGGCTATGAGTTTGAGGAGAGTTGTTTTCCCTGCACCATTTGTGCCTAATATACCGTAAATCTCTCCCTGATCCACCCTGATTTCAAGATGATTTAATACCGATTTCCCATCAAATTCCTTGCATAGATTTTTTGTCTCTACTGCTATTTTGGTTTTCATATTTTCCTCCTCAAAAACCGACCGGCGGTTTGAATATAGACTTAAAAATAACTGCTTTTTCAGCAGCTATTTTAAGCTGGATTTTTCATCCTCTGAAACTGCCCATTTTATCGTAAGCATTCATCGTTATAGCTATATATTCATCATCTATAATATCTAACCCCAGTTTGCACATGATAGAGCTCAAATAATTTAATCGTTTCTGTGTTTGGGAAGAATCCCTGACAAATAGAATGGGATTTGTCCAATAATTCAGAAGCAACAAAAAGACTTCCGCACACAACTCTGGGTCATCTGTATGGATAGAACCATCCTCCACTCCAGCGGCTACTAGTTTACTTATAATGGGTGCATCCAGGTTGACACAGCTCTGAATCCCACTTACAACGAAATGTGGATTTTTAAGCTGTAAACCCAAAACAAGATCAAGTGCGTGGGTTTCTGTGTCAGTTGCAATATGCAGTAATATTTTTTTGAGCTTCTCTTTTGCATTTTGCGCAGTTGTATTTTGCATGAGGTCGCTTAAAAACTCGTAAACAGATTGCGAGCGTCTTTCTAAGACTGCCACCAAAATTTCCTCTTTCGATTTAAAGTGATGATAAATTCCACCCTTTGAAATATGAAGTGCCTCCATAATGTCTTGTATACTTGTCTGCTCATAACCTTTTTCAATAAATAGCTGTGCAGAAGTACTTAGTATTTTTTCAAGTGTTTGTTCAGGGTATTTGTTGCGTGCCATAGATAGCCTCCTTTCAAAACCGACTACCGGTTTGTATAAGTAGATTATCAACTTTTCTTACCTAAGTCAACCCTAAAAAGTCAACAAAACCAATACTAGGGAATATTCCAAAAATATCTTTTTTAATATATTACGGTGAATCAATTTACAATATTACGCCATCATCCACACTTCATCCCGCTTCTGGCATCCTATAAAGCTTCTTTAAGATCATATCAAAATATCCATCTGAATCTGTTTTCTTGAATACAAACCATAAAAGCATTATATCTACGCGGTTTGTATGTCATATTTAAAAATGTGTTAAAAAAAGCGGGCCTTCCACCTCCCGCTTCATATTACATCACTTAATATTGAAAAATACAGTATTTACCTACCGGAATTTAAATACTTCGTTTGTTCGATTAGATAATTTGATATATCTGTGTTGGTACCATTCCACAAGAGGAATTCTACTAAATCTTGCTTTTGAAGAACAGGATTAATAACAGCTCTATCTAGCTGACTTAGAATCTGAACAATGCCATGATGTGAAAAACTCTTGATTGCTTTAAAAAGCTTTGCATCACGTTTCTTTCGTTCGGCGGATTCTTCAGGATACCCAGTATTGAACGGTTCTTCAAATAGATTCTCAAGCGTGACTAAGACCATTGAGATAGGCCTTACATACTGTTCTCCATTGATGGAAGATCCCCCTATGGAAAGCCTGCCTGTTGTCCATTCAAAAGTTCTTTCATCTACCCCTGTCTGAAATATATCTTCACCTTGCAAAAATATTTTGCGAAAAATTTCCCCTCCAGTTTGGAGGCAAAGCTAGAATCTTGAATCGGTCTGTCATGTTCATTATTTTCCCCTGCTTCAAGAATTAAAACAGACGTTTTTTATCATCTGTCAATGTTTTAGCCATAACCACACTAGAGGTCCGGTTCCGATAATAATATAGTCAAAATGTTGGAGATAAAAACTTGACTCACTCATCGCTGTGAACCCCTTAACGGAATTGGTGATGAGAACTTGACTCATCATCGTCATGATCCTTTTTACAGTCACAATGTTTATGGTCTTGGTTGCAGCATTGGGTAAATGAATCGTCCCGGCATACGCCTGGAATAGGGATGCATGGATCAAAATTATGGTTTTGGAGTACTTCGTAAGGGCGCATCATATCATGATCTTCATGTTCCAGGATATGGCAATGCCATATATAAGTCCCGGTGAACGGCCCAAAACGTGCAATGATACGGGTAACTTCTCCAGGGTTTGCACGTACAGTATCTTTCCAACCCATTTCATTCGGATCCGGTTTCTTTGCTTCCCCTATATCAATGATATTCCCATTTTCATCCACAGTAATTGGTGCTCGATTGAGAATCTGGAATTGAACTAGATGCAAATGAATCGGATGGGTATCGGGGGTTAAATTATAAAGCTCCCAAATTTCTATTGTTCCATTATATGGTGTTTCTGTAATAGGGTCGAACCACCTCAGATTATTGAGTTCAAGCAACGGTCGGCCAAATTCATCAGTAGTTTCAACTAAAAAGTTTTTTCTCACATATATAGCATCTTTAGGATCAAGTTTTTCCAAGCAACTTAGTCTTGCGGGTATTGTACTTGTATCCGGCTTGGAACATTTTTGCTTAACTTTAAATTCCATAATTTGCGAAAGATCTGGAGAAGGTGGAACTCCCTCAGGAAAAGGTGTCGGAGCATCATTTGTCAGTATGATATTCTGCCCTCTATGTTTTGAAAAATCGATGATTACATCTGCTCGTTCTGCCGGAGCCAGTATGATTTCAGAAACCGATACAGGTTTTTCTAATAATCCGCCATCCGTACCGATTTGAACGAAATTTTGACCTGAACTCAGTCGAATACGATAAAAACGGGCATTAGAACCATTAAGGATTCTAAATCGGTATTTTCTCGGTTCAACTCTAAGATAGGGCCATATTTTTCCATTGACTAGAATTACATCTCCGAAAAATTCCGGAACCACTGATGGATTCGGAAGATCAGGATCTATTGGAGGTGGCGGTTGTGGTGCAGGTGGTGGTTCTTGCCCGGGCTGGGAAGGATAGAAGAGTTGACCGTCAGCATAGAAGGAACGATCCTGGATAACTAATGGTATTTCGAATTCTCCTTTGGGTAGATTTAGTTTTTCTTCTTCCTTGTCTCGAATAAGGTAAAACCCTGCTAACCCGGCATAAACATTTAATCGAGTGATTCCAAGGGCATGGTCGTGATACCAGAGTGTTGTCGGACGCTGACAATTCGGATAGTAGTAAACTTCATGCACGAATTTGCTGCCAAAGTTTTCAAAGTTTTTGGTAAACCATGCTTCTGGATATCCGTCATTTTCAGGGCGAACACGACCCCCATGCAAGTGAACTACCGTTCTGACAGGAGGTTGACTAGGATCGGCACCGTGAACAGTCGTATCCACTGGCAGAAGGTGATTAAAAGGTAGTTTATTTTCCCACTTCACAAGAATGGGGTGATCCCTACGAACATCGAATGTTGGCCCGGGATACATACCATTATATCCCCACACTGTTGTAGGCGGTAAGGCCCGATGCAGCTTTTGTTTTATCTGCTGCATAGACACCTCATAGTAAGGAATTCCATCCCGTTTTCCGGCTGCCTTTATAGTAGGTGGAATCGGTAATGCATCAATGAACTTTTTTAATTTCAAAATAATTTCCCCCTAATCCTTTTCAAATAATTTAATCTTAGCCATTGTTAGCCACAGAATCATTTTGACTTAGTTTATTAAATGTATAATTAGATAAAAATGTTTAGGCAAAGGATGAAGGACAGCATAAAAGCTCAAAGACCTTCTATCAAGCCTCGGTTATTTGAGTTAAAGGTAATTATTGAGATAAACATTTGTAATAATATTCTAATTTTAAAACCGTGATTACATTTATGCTTTTCAATCTTATTACGGGTAGTTAGCTCTACACATTTTTTGACAAGTGAATAGAGAAAACAACCTATATTATTATTTGCATTTAGCTTAATGTTCGTATTTTATTCAATTAATGAAGTATCTAGTCGATGGAGAAATAGCATTTTCAATACTAAAACACGAATATTGCGATATGTTTCATACGTAATATTTCGTTAATTTTCTATTTTCCTCAGCCTATTAACAGATTTTAGTTTCTTATCTGTTGAAGTTTTCGTTTTCACTTGGAAATAATATCACAACCTTTTAATGTTCTGATTCATATTAACTTTCTTATAGCATTTAAATACGAACATCCACTTGATATTCTGCTCATTTTCTCACCAGCTATCTATAAAATTAAGCCTTGATTAAGACCTAATTCCTCACCTTTAACAACTTTCTTTTTTATGCTTTCATCAAAATGTGTGTTATAATTTCTCGTATTTTTATATTCTTTATGAAGGCTTCTTTGTCTTCATCACTAAAGATAAATAAGAAAATCGACGTTGTTGCTAAATACTCCTCGCCTTAACAACACTATTAAACACAATGTTGTTCCTAAGCCCCCCTATAAATAACGTAATTTGAAGTCCAAATATAGAAACTAAAAATGTACTAGCACAACTTCCCAATTCCCTTTCCTTAAATAACATGAAAAACCCCCAAGTAAATACAAGTAAACGGTTTGAAGTAACGTTTATAATGTATAACTTAGAGGTTTCTGCTCCTTTTTCTTCCTTAATTTAACCTACTCTTTTAGTTCAATAATTTCAACATTAAGTAGTGAGTTACGTCCTTATTCTTTCAAGAGATTGAGAAAACAGCCTAAAAAATAATTTATGTTTATTATCTAGTAGTAACAGAGATAATTATATTATGTAAACTTAATTCATTTGATGTTTCAAATAATTTTTCACTAGAATTTAATTTAAATAACGCATCGTCAAAATAGGACCATGCGTTTGTTCTTTTTATGAATAATTTTTTTGTAATCGCCACCATCTAAAACTTTGTCATTCTATTTTCAGCCCTTGTCTCTTTATCTTTATAAATGCAATCACTTCCTATTTTTTTACGGCTCAAACCCAGCCTGGCTCACATAAACGTGATTTTCCGGAAAGATTTCAATAAATCGGTTATATACTTTTTTAATTACATGTGGCCCATACCATTCTTCTAAACCAAGTTGGGCATATTTTTTCTCAATACCCAGTTTTCTTGTGCGTTTTCCACCACTGCCATCGCCCATGAAGTAGTCATCAATACATATCCGATCGACGAATGGCTTTAATTTCGCAGGAAAATATTCCCCACTTGGTAAGATGGGGGCTATAGCAACTTGGGTCGGTATTCCCGCAGCTGCTAATTTTTCCAATGTCTTAAAGCGCGCCTGGATTGGGGGTGCCTTTGGAGTAAAATGGTTGCGTATCGTTTCCGAATCTGTCTCAATCGTCATACTTACTCGAACTTTATCTTTTAAATGTTGCAGCAAATCGATATCTCGACTTACAAGTGGGCTTCTCGTCTGTACTAATAGGAAGTCAGGAGGATCTTCTACCATAACTTCTAGTAAAGAACGCGTCACTTTTTCCTTATGCTCTATTGGCTGATATGGGTCTGTACTTGAGGACATAAAAATGGTCACATTCCCTTTGGCTTTGGCGCGATGGAGCTCCTTTTTTAATAAATTTGCAGCTCCGTTTTTAACATCGACCCAATTTCCCCATTCCTTTTCTCGAAAAAGAGCTACAGGCATTTCGCGTACATAACAATAGGAACACCCGAATGAACAGCCTGTATAAGGATTTAGTGAATGAGTATATCCAAAAAGAAAGCCAGTCCCTTTATTCAGAATGGTTTTCGGATTTTTATAGAATAATTCATTTTTCATGACGGAACCTCCATTCAATCAATTACGCCTCGGCGTAATTGCGTCCAAATTTTGAATTGCGCAAGCGCAATTCAAAATTTGTGACATCCGCCGGAGGCTTAACTTGAATCAGCAGGGAGTTTGGACCCCCTCTGATTTATATGTATCTTCGTATTCATCCCTCCATTTATAGAAGTGGGGGGCTTCTGCTGAATCAAGTTAAACGGTAATAATTACTCATTGCCAGATGAAGCTTGCTTTTCCAAAGCCAGGAGCAGTGTCTTCATTTCTAATCCGCCCCGATAGCCAGTTAATGAGCCATTCTTTCCTATTACACGATGGCACGGTACAGTAATTAATACCGGATTAGCCCCAATAGCCGCTCCTACAGCACGAACAGCTGCTGGTTTCTTTATATCATTTGCAATGTCGGAATAGGATTTCGTCTGTCCATAAGGAATTTCACAAAGTGCATTCCAGACTGCTAGCTGAAATTGCGTACCTACGTACTCAAATGGAACAGTAAAGGTTTTCCGCTTTCCTTCTAGATACTGAGTGATTTCAACGACATAGGGTTCAAGCTTTTCATCATCTTCAACAAGAGGACTTCCCGGAAAGCGTTTCTTAGCCCATTCGAACAATTCCTCAAATGGTTTGTTCTGTGAACCTACAAAAACAAGCCCTTTTGAAGTTGAAGCAATATAAAAATTCCAATCCTTAAACTTTAGTAAAGACCAATAAAGGGTGGGTTTATTCTTTGTTTCCATTATACTTTTCCTCCACTTTACTCATTTGACGAAATTGTGCTGGTGTCTGTCCAGTTTTCTTTTTAAATAAAGTAATAAAATAAGGCGCGTTAGCCATACCCACACATATGGCGATATCTCCAATCGCTTTATCTGTCTGAATCAAATACTTTTTAGCAGCGAGTACTCTAACTTGTTGTATATACTCAACCGGCGTAATGCCTTTAATCTTTTTAAATGTTCGATGCATATGATACGGACTCCCATGACAAATAGTTGCTAACGATTCTAGCGTTAATTTTTCTGTGAAATTTTTATCAATGTATTCAGTAATTAAATCAACCCACTCGCTATCAGGCAGATTTTCATTCGTGGGCTTGCACCGTTTACAAGGGCGAAAATTTGCACGGAGAGCTTGTTCTGCGTTTGGAAAAATACATACATTTTCTTTTTTCGGAACGCGAGATTTACAAGATGGTTTACAGAATATCCCTGTCGATTTTACTGCGTAGAAAAATTGATTATTGTACGCTGCATCATTATTTAGTATTGCTTGCCACTTTTCATCTGTGATCATTTCGACATCATTCAAAATTCTATGATCATAGCGCTCTTTATGTCCGTTATTGATACTATCTGGCATTTACCTCACCTCTCCTTACAATATACTCCCTTTAAATTCAGAATGGTCAATTCAAGGAATAGAATAGCAAGATATTGAAGTTTAATTTTTATCCCGCATTAACGGGCTGTAAGACTCCAACCTCAAAACTTAGAGAAATCGGAGAAGTTTAGGTGGGGGATGTAGAAAACCCCCACTGATCAAAATTTCACTTTATTTAGAATCGTGAAAAATGATTCCTAGACCATATCGTTCTCCAGAAGTAACCGTGCTTACTCCGTGACGAACCGTATTTTTGTGATATCCTTTTTTACCTAGAACAGGTCTATGGTTAGTAGGAAAGATCAGTGCACTGCCTTGTTCTAAAGTAATGACATGTCCCCTACTCTGAGCACGAGGAATTTGTTCCACTAATAGTGATTCTCCACCGCAAAAGTCTTTATCTCGTTGATTCAACACAAATACTACTTGAAACGGGAAAAATATGTCACCATATAAATCTTGATGCAAACAATTAAAGCCGCCTGTTTCATACTTTAATAGTAAAGGTGTCGGTCTAGTTTGTTCAAATTCTTCACAGGTGTTCAAAAAATCTTGAAGATGATCTGGAAACTGATCTGTTTTCTTTAAATAACCAAACCATCGATTAGCTGTTTTGGCCAATTCTAGATAAAAGGACTCTCTTAAACTTTGGATGATTTCAGGTAATGGATAGGAAAAATATTTGTACTCCCCATTCCCAAAGCGATATCTCGTCATATTGATTGTCGTTCTGTATAACTCTTCCTCACAATACAATTCTATGAAGAATTCACATTCCTCTTTTGTTAAAATCACTGGAAGCTTTGCAAATCCTTGCTCATCTAATTCATTTTGAATTGAATCCCAATTTAAGTTTTCGACACGTGTTTTTATATCTTGGACCATGTTTATCCCTCCTATTTAGCGTTCTTGATAACTAACACTATAACCTCATAAATAGAAAAAAATAAGGTATTTAGAATGTAATAGCAAGATAACAAAATTAGGTAAGATTATTATGTGATAAAGTAAAAATTGCAATAGAAAATCGTATTAAGATGAGGAGAATGAAAAAGTGACATGGCATGAAGTCAATGATGTTATTGTAATTACATTACCTGAAGATTTCGACATGAATGCTAACCTTGGCTATCTAACAAGGGAAAAAAATGAATGCATGTATGAAATAGAGAACGAAATCATTACAAAAGTTATAGCCATTGGGGAAATTCGATCCTTAGTACAGGTAAGCGTAATTAATAATAAACAAATGGTTGTTCAATTCCTAAATGATTCTAGACCTATTGAAAAGTGGAAACGAGAAGAGATTGTAAAATATATTCATGAATGGTTTGATCTTGATAACGATTTAACTCCATTTTATGCAATGGCAAAAACAGACCCATTACTTAAAATGCCTGCCCAAAAATTCTACGGATTACGAGTTGTCGGCATTCCCGATTTATTTGAAGCTTTATGTTGGGGAGTTTTAGGACAACAAATTAACTTAGCATTCGCGTACTCCTTAAAGAAGCAATTCGTAGAAGGATTTGGCGATTCTATCGAATGGCATGGTAAAAAGTATTGGGTGTTCCCACCGTACGAACGAATTGCACAGTTAACACCTTCCGACCTTGCAGATATTAAAATGACGGTCAAAAAAAGTGAATATATTATTGGAATTGCCAAATTAATGGCAAGTGGAGAATTATCGAGGGAAAAATTAATGAAAATGAACTTTAATGATGCTGAAAAAAACTTACTTAAAATACGAGGAATCGGTCCTTGGACAGCCAATTATGTTCTAATGCGCTGCCTCAGGTTCCAGACAGCTTTTCCAATCGATGATGTAGGTCTTATTAATTCGATAAAACTATTACGTAATATGAACCGAAAGCCTACGAAAGATGAAATCTTAGAAATATCGCTTCCATGGAAAAACTGGGAATCATACGCTACCTTTTATTTATGGCGTGTCCTTTACTGAATAAATTCTGTTCTTTATTAAGTCAAACAATTGGACGAAAACATTGTTATGACAACATTTCATACCACACATAAAGAAACCGGCAAGAAATCGAATAGAAGTTCCATTTGGTGGTAAAAACATGTTGAGCAATGACGTTTATTTTTCCATCAAGGAACCCCTACAAAATAGCACTACTATAAAAGCGTATTCGAAAAAATCTCGAATACGCTGCATTAATCTTTCATCGTTTCTAAATAGCCTTGCTGTAAACATGTATCCGTCAAAAATTTCTTAATCCCCGTAGCAAAAGACAATTCAATCGTACTACTCGTAACAGCTAATATTTCTCCTTCTCCAAAAATCACATGCTTTACTTTTGAGCCAACGATTAATGCTGACTCAGTTGTAATCGTCCGCCCATTACGGTACTGCTTCAGTGCTTTTTTCGGGCTTTTCGGCGCTTTCTTTGGTAATTCCTGCGGTGAGACGATTTGTTTTAACGCCTTCATGAAAATCGATGGCACCACACTTGTTTTAAACCGCTTACTATATGAAATTAATTCCAAATGGCGAATCGCACGCGTGATACCGACATAAAAAAGTCGCGTTTCTTCCTCGATTTCTTCTTCCACCTCACTCGGTAAAATCCCCTCAATCAAGTCAATCAAATACACACGGTCAAATTCCAAGCCTTTTGAACTGTGCAATGTTGTCAGTGTAATTGCATTCAATTCATTTTTCATATGAGACGAACGTGCTAAATTTTCAAGCTGCTTCAAACGACCCGCAAATTCGGTCATAGTCAGTGTATGACGAGCAATTAAACCAAGTACATCCACAATATCTAGTAAATTTTCATAATTAAAACCGAGTTTCTCACTCATTTTCTTTAAGGTACGCTCATAACCAAAGTCATAACGGATATGCTCTAGCATGGCTGTTGGTGTCGTTTTATCAAATTGAATGCTATCATACGTTTTGCGAATCCGCTTAATATATTCAGGCTGATAATCCTTTAACTCAACGTGCTCTAACAACTGTGTGAATACACAGCCATCCTCCGGCACTTTCTGTAGCGCCTTCAATTGCGTTGGTGTAATATAAGCATTCATTTTTCTGTAAACCTTTTCAAATACCGTGATATTTTTTGTATTATACGCTAGACGCATGAAGTTCATAATATCCTCCACGACCCAATGCGTAAAAAAACGAATCGTCGAATCTTTCATATAGAAAGGCAAACCTGCTCTATCAAACGCGTCCATAAGCGGAATGGCTGACGTATTATTTCGATATAAAATAGCCGTTGAGCCGCGCTTAGACAGATTTTTCAACTGGTCCACTAAATATTTAGCCTGTAAATTGTAATTCTCTAGGATTTTAAACGCGATGGGCTCTGCAGCAGGATTTTCCGTAAACATTTGTTTGTTATAACGATTTTTATTTCGCTGAATGAATATATTGGCCGGCTCTACAATCGTTGCAGATGAACGATAGTTTTGCGTCATAAGTAAAACATTCGCCTCCGGATATATCTTTCGGAAATTCAACAAATAATCTGGCTCTGCACCCCGCCAGCTATAAATGGCCTGATCCTCATCTGCAACGACGCATAAATTTTGATGGACTGCGACGAGCTTCGCGATGATCGCGTGTTGAACTGGCGATGTATCCTGACTTTCATCCGTTAAATAATAATCATAGCGGCGTTGGTATTGCGCCAGCACCTCTCGATTTTTCGCGAAAATATCATTCGCCATTAATAGCATATCGTCAAAATCAATTAACAAACGGTCACTACCTCTTCGTTTATATTCCTCATAACGCTGTAAAATCTCGACTTTTCTTGGCACCTTTACTTCTGGAATTGCCCATTCCTGTTCAGGCAACATTTTATTTTTGATAAACGTTATGTACGTCAGTAGCTCGTCTAACTGATCTTCGGTAATTTTTGAGCCATTTAATTGTTCAAAAATCTCGCGAAGCACTCGTTTTTTTGAAACAACACCAGGCTTGTCCGATTCTTCAATGATGCCGTACGAAATGCCCTGACGTTCAAGTGTCTGCCGCACAACTTGAAATGCTAAACTATGAATCGTCGAAAAATCAACCGGTGGTAAATGCGGGAACAACTTTGCAAAACGTGTCTTCATATCACTGGCCGATGCCTTACTAAACGTGACAGCCTTTATGCGAGAAGGATTCACACCAAGCGCCTCAATCATATAGCCAATACGCATAATAATCGTCGTCGTTTTTCCTGAACCGGGTGATGCCAATAGTAACAGCGGACCATTCGTTTGCAATACCGCCTGCGTCTGCACATCATTTAGACGAACGCCAAGTGAACGCTCCTTTTCCTCAAAAAACGCTTTTTGCGCTCCATTCATATTAATCGCTCCCATTAATGGAAAATAAGATAAGCCTTTTTCTTGTAGATTTCACTGTTACCTTTAATCCGTTATTTTAAATCATAGAATTCCATATCGTTGCCTATTGCTTGTCTTTGATCATCCAAACCTTCTTCAAAATCAGCCATCAACCTGATTACTTCATCCAAAAATACATAATTTCTTCCTACCTTCGATCTTCAACAATCGCAACCGTTTGTTCAATTATGATTTAACTAACATCTGCCTAGTTCAAAAAGCTACTTAAACAATCTGCGTGGAGTGTATGTGGCAACACAAGAGATGTTGGTGGTTTTAAGTGATTGGTTAGGTTCTTATGATAATAGAAACTAGCCTTTTTTATTTATCTTCACATAGCTTTTTTTCAATTAAAGCATCCAGTTTGTTCTACAAGGACTTTAAAGATTTAAATATTACGCTCCTTTTTTGATAAACCTTTATAATTCCCCATATTGAAAATAAAGGAATAGAGAAAGCGATACCCAATAATAGTGATAAAACAGCTAAATTATCAATACTCCTATAAGTAATATAGATAAACCACTTATCATCCCCATTACCTTCTCGGGATAGGTCAATAAATCTAATTTCGGGTGCCCATATTTCCCTTTCGAACTGAAACTCAGGTTTAGCTGTATCAATATAATTAAATACGTCATTTTTATTTTCTATATTGTAAACCTCAACTTTTGAAACCTGATTCGTGCCTTGAATTAAAGACTGAATTTTATCTTGCTTTTCCTTTGAAATGACACTATTAACATCGCTTAAAATTATAGATATATCATTATTTATTTTATGCCGTTCATTCTGATTGCTTTTTTCAATTGACATAATGATACCAAAAGTAAGGAGGCTCAAAGCAAGAAAAAATATTGCAAAATAAAGGAGCCACCTTGTAAATTTTTTTTGCACGTCAAATAATTGACCAATCACTGTACGGATTTCTTTTTCTCCACCGAAGCGTTCAATTGCAATCTTAACTGCTTCCGTTTCTGACTTACCTTCTAATTTTAATTCGTGTACAGCTTCAATTAAATGGTTCTTCATTTCTATTTTTAATTCTTTTATCTCGTCTTTATTGCCATCGAATTTTTGATAAACGGAATCTATAAAAGCATCAATTTGTTTCAATTTCTATTCCCCTTCCAAAAAAGAATCCATTATTTTTTTTACAAAACGCCACTCTGAACGCTTTTGTTCGAAACACTCTTTTCCAAGTGGGGTAAGTTTATAATATTTTCTTCTCCCCCCTGGTCCTTGTTCATCACCCCAGTATGATTCAACCCAATCATTTTTTTCTAATCTTTTCAAAGAGAGATAGAGTGTACCTTCTTTTATTTCGAACTGTTCTTCACTTTTATCTCTTACGAATTTAGCCAGCTCATACCCATACATATCTTTTTTATGTAATAAAGATAAAATCAAAGTATCTATATGCCCTTTAAGAACCTCTTTGTTAATTTCCAAAATTTGCACCCCCTATAACTAAACATATTACAAGGTACTCTATAATGCAAGGTATAATTTTATAAAGATGCATTATTTCTTGTTTCATTAACCAGCACCGTTAGTTTAAGTAGAAAAGGCTCTACTCCTTATTGAAGTAAAGCACCCGTTAGAATTAAAGTGCAGAAGTAATTTTTGTCCCTTGATGGAAATGCATCTTCCAACGTCCATCAAATAATTTCCAAATCGAACTACGTAATGAATGTTGTTTATTCATCTCATTATAAATTCTTTAGGTTGTTAAAACTATTTTTTTTAGATAGTGGAAGAATTTAAAAATCACTCAATTTCATTTGTACTAAACCAAGAGTCATTTTGCTAATGTTCTCATCTTTGTACAACACTTTTCCTGACGCTTAATATGTTTGCTACCAGATAGATGTAATTAGTTACTCTAATAAAACCAGCTCATCGGTATTAGAAAAGTCCACGGTATTGTAACGACAGCGAGTGTAAGTGCAACTTTTATTCTCAATTTTTTATCCTCTATAATTGTTTTAAAGGTGTATTTATAATTAAAAACGAAAATAAAAAAGGATGAAACAATCATAGCGAATAAAATAAAGACTACTGCTAACGGTTGTTTGAAGGGATCATATGATATGGAACTAGTTAGTTCATACGGTAATCCTAAACCTCCTCCTATTGTCACGACTAAAATTAAAATAAATGCACCAATCATATCTGCAAGAAAGCCGAATAACCATACTTTTAATATACTACGCATATAAACTGGCTTCAAAAAATAATTTAATTTAGATAACTTAAAAACATAAAAACTAGCAATAACAACTAATGAATCAATTAAAAAATTTCCTAACATCGTTGCAAATATTATGGGTGGGAAAAACAAGATAAGCCAAAATGGGAAAATGAGATTATATACCTTTATATCTTTCATGATGAATGTCCTTCTTTCTTTATGTTCTATTATTATTACAGTGTAATTTTACACCTTTAGTGTTAATTGTCAAATGATTTTATGTTAAACTAAAAAATCTTAATTCAACAGGTATTTGGCCGTTTCCGTCTAAACAATGTTCATACAAAAAACCACGAAACGTTGATTTAACAACATTCGTGGCTTTTTAATGTGCGTCGAAACTTTGATTTGGGATGTTAGAGTTGAAGAATTTCAAAACAAAAAACGCCTGTTATTTTCAAGAGTCCCTTGAGTTTGGCAAACTTCTTGTAGTTAGTGGCTGTATCTGTGCATAACAAAGCAGATGCTGAACTCAATGAAAAGGATATCGTTGCAGGAGATTTTGAGCAACAATATATATGGAAAGATTAAGAGAATGTTAGCAAACAAAACTTCAACTTCTGTTACGAGGGCGCTGAAAAAATCCAATAACAGTGCGATACATAGAATCAATGTAAAAATACTCAACATCCATTTTTTCATTATTAAAACCAGTTTCTACGGTGTGGACTTCATATAACGTGGTGTAGTACCTATAGGATTATGACTTGGGAAAGGCAGATGATCATTGTTCGTTACCAAGCCATTAAAATTAAATGTGAATTCCACACGTGCGTCTGTATTCTGTGTATCAATATCTTGTATATAGGCTTTCAATCTACTTTCTAGGTAATCTTGTATGATGAAATCTGCATAGGGTATTGACTTTAACTCATTAAAAGGTAATAAATAGGCTTCGATAAGGGTATTGAGCTCATCATATTCGACAGGTGCTAGTAGCTCATAGTCATATTCAATATGAATTACTGTTGTATATTTCTGTCCATGATGTTTATGCACAATTTCAATCGGGTATCGGTATCTTGCTTCAGTTCCAATGACACCCGCTGAAAACACATCACGATAGAGCTCTTTGTTTATAGTAGGCTCAGGTGGCACAGCTTTTCTATCCTTCATATTCTGTGGGTAAATAATAAATTTGTCTGTTGCAAAGTCACCTCTGGATGCACCATTTAAAATGGAGTCTTTCATAAATGTTTCGTCTAAATAGTTCAACGGTATACTAGAAATAGCAAATGCTGAACTGACAGCCATTCCGCCTGTTGAAAGTAAAATTAATAGTGCCATCACAACGATTCCTGATTTCTTCTTACTCATATCCATAATGGAGAGTATCCTCTTTTTTAGAATTTGTGTACTTCCTAGAAAATTCGTAGAAAAAACACCTTCTCCTCTTTTGGATTTCTCAGCATATAGTATCGTCTGACTATACGTTTTTCTAAGTTGGATGTCAGTATTTTTTACTACTTCATCATCACAAGCATGTTCACAAAGATTGTCCAATTCTTTAGCGAATAGATAGAACAATGGATTGAACCAATGAATACTACTAATCAGCAATACAAACGCTTTATACCATAAATCCTTTCGTTTTAAATGAACTAACTCATGTTTTAATATCACGTTTAGCTCTTCTTCTCGATAAGCATTATTAGGTAGCAAAATAGTATTTTTAGTAAATCCCACTAACATGGGAGAATGGATAAAGCTGCATTCTTTCAATGCGATTTCCTTTGTGATATTCATTTCACGTTTAACTTTTTCAAGCAAATGAAGGGTTTTCGGCTCAGTTATCGTTAGCCCCCATCTTTTCACCATGTACATAAAACGATAATGTCTTACAAGATGAACTGCCAAAAATATAACGATTCCAAGAATCCAAACTATCATCACCAGCTGCCATACAGAAAGTGCTGTCACTGTATCTACAGATGAGGACACAAGCGTTATCTGACTACTGTTAGTTGGAACAGGTTCTTTAGATGGTAATTGTACTGATTCTGATAGATTGACAACTTTGGTCGATATATCGAATGTAAATGGTAAAATAAACCCTGCAAGGATAGCAAGCCAGCTATAATAAAGCCAGCTAGATTTGTATCGTTTTAAAAGGAAAGGCGTTACAGCTATAAATAGTAGTCCAATAAAGGACATTACTACAGATTTAAAGATTAAACCCACCATGATACTATGCATATTAATCCCTCTTTTCTTCCACCCATTTAATTAATGAAGCTAAATCTTCATTAGAAATAGTATCGGATTTATAGAGTGTACCCACTAAATTCATAAAGGAGTTTTTATGATAGTGCTTCATAAAATGCTCTGTTTCAAAACTTAGATAGGCATCTTTTTCTACTATAGGGTAATAAAATCTCTCCTTACCTTTTTTCTCACTACGAAGAAATCCACGTTCAGTTAATCTTTTCATAAGGGATATTACGGTTTGGATTTTCCAACCTTTCACATTTCCTATTTCGCTCATTATTATACCTGTAGTAACTGGCGGATTACTTTCCCAAACTATTTTCATAATCTCAAATTCTGCTTCAGGCAATTTTTTTATAATTACTCACCTCTTTTTCATTTAAGACAGTTGTCTTATTTATATAATATGTCTCCCTTGGATTATTGTCAATTTTTCCTATGTATACTATATATTACGCAAATGCTAAAGGTTATCCCAACAGCTATTACATTTTTTGATCCAATATGATTATGAAAGTTATTAGAAAAACACTCGAAATACAAAGAATCAAGGCATAGAATAAATCAATTAATTGACGAAGGTAGACTTGCTAAAGTTTTAAAGAAAGGTTTAAAAGGAAGCTATGAATTATTTTGATTCAGGATTTGTTGGTAAACAGCATAATCCCTTAAATGATGCTTATAATACTGCAAAAATTAAATTTGACCAAAATCCTTTTAATAAGTTAATTTGTCATCTCTATAATAAATGTAAAATGTGTAACGAAACCAAATACTATCAATATTTTTCTAAAAAGGATAGTCGTTATAAAAACATATGTTTAGATTGTGCGGCTGAAAAAAGTAGACTGAAGAAGGAAAGAAGCGAATTAAGAAGGATACAGAGTGTCAATCAATAATTTTGAAATAACTATATCCATAGATATAATTATTTCAGCAACAATTAAATATAGCCTTTACGGAAAATACCGTAGGCACTGACAGACAGGTAAAGCACCTGTTTTGTTGGTGTTGCTTTGA
Source organism: Lysinibacillus sp. NPDC097231 (assembly GCF_044761885.1). Classification (NCBI taxonomy): domain Bacteria; kingdom Bacillati; phylum Bacillota; class Bacilli; order Caryophanales; family Bacillaceae; genus Lysinibacillus; species Lysinibacillus sp. NPDC097231. Next base: position 243,794 of record NZ_JBIWDH010000002.1, read on the forward strand.
AATAAAGTTTGATCAAAAAAATCCAACAAACCAGCATTTTACAATAAATATAAAGAATCCAGTTTGAAAAAAGATTGATCAAAATGGATTCTTTATCAGCAGATCAAAAAGGCACAATTCCAATTCAAGAATTGCGCCCGATTGTGGAAGATCGTTATTCAACTAAAATCTTAGTTAGTTCAAGAAGGACTGTTCTTTTTTAGATTTGTTAATTAAATCTATTCTTTCTTTAATACTTTCGTTCTTACTAATATCCCACCATTCAACGACCACATAAATCTCATTTATATCTTTAAGTGTAACAGAGTCACCTTTTTTATTTAGGTATGGCCCTTCAATAGCACCAGTTGTTTTTTCTGCTATGTTCATCCCACCAGTAGCTGAACTAGAATGAACCACTGAATCATCACTATCTATAACCACATGAGTTTCAAAGTGGAAGAAATCTGTGATATACTCATTCACGTTTTTCATATTTAAAGTCCCATATCCTGCTTTTAAGTCTTCTGGTGTTATAACAATTTCATAACCTGTTAGATTCCAGCTTTCACTTTCACCCATCAATAATAAATAATAATTATTACCACCTTTTTGAGCATTACAGCCAGATAGTACAAAGAAAGACAACATCAAATAAATCCAAGGCACTAAACCTTTTATATACTTATTCATTATATCCCCCTTTGTAACATTACTTTTATAAAATTTTAACATAAATATCCAATTCTCCAAAAAAGAATGTTATTCAACAATCTGGCCCGATTGTTGAACACAATTAAACCTGCCCCTTTAGTATAATAAGAACAGTTGTCTTCGGTAGCTGTTTCTTAAACTCATGCCTTTATTAGTGAAATAATGGTAGCGCTTTTATTAGCTAACTAAGTTAAAACTATAGATATGAAAGTTGTAATCCTACTCCAACTTCTTCTAAATAAGCAACTGTCGAGAGAGCTATTTTAGAGTGTAAATCTGTACAATGGCAAGCATGAAGCTTAGTAGGTTTAAGATCTTTTATATAACGAGCTGTATTATCTAACTGCTCTTTCGGCGGATTTAATAGGTGAAATCCTCCAATAATATCAACTACTCTCTCTTCCTGACATACCTCTTTTGCATATTCAATAATGTTACATATCCCCGAATGTGCACATCCAACGATAATAACTAGCCCTTCTGAAGATTTATAAACGATTGCTGTGTCATCCAAAACGAAGTCGTTAACACTCCCTTGATCTGTCAGCACTTGCCCTATAGAATCTTTACCTTCAAAATCAAATATTCTTTTAATTTCCCCTAGAAATACTAGTCGATCTGTTAGCCATAATGGTTCTTTAGTTAATCGGACTGGAAAGTGTCTGCTTAACTTTTCATGAGATAAGATACTCCCTATCTCTCCTACCGGATCAATTAGTTTAGTATTAAAAACCACTGGATGCCCAATAATCTTAGGAGTATTGTGTAGTATTTCTTCATTTTTTGCTTCCATATGTAATCTAATTAAATGTGTCAGTCCCCATGTATGATCCACATGTCCATGCGACAAGACAACATAATCGAGATTTCTTAAATCTATTCTCATTTTATCTGCATTCTTTATAAAAGCATCAGAATATCCGGTATCAAAAAGGATACGTTTATCATCTTCTTCAATAAAAAAAGAAAGCCCAGGTTCCCCTAAAAAATAGCGATCAATAAAAGTATTATTATCTACTAAAACGGTTAATTTCATATAATACCTCCCTTTTTTGTTAATTATAACAAAATAAAGTGAGGTGTGATCTATATGGTTAATCTTTTTCTTGAACAATGCAAATCATAAATATCGAACTGACCTGCCCCGTCATTTCAACTGATAGTGGACTACTATAGTAAAGTTGTTTTCTTCTATTAATAAAAAGTATCCTGTTAGTTTATTCTTTCTCGACTAATCTTAATTTTTCATAGCCCTTTACAGCTAATGAAAGAGCTTGCTGTTCATTCCATATACTATAAGGGAAAACTAAACTAATGATTGTTTGTTGTTCCTCCTCTAAGTATTTAACATTTGCACTATTTGCGTAGAAGGATTCGCCATTTCCATTTACTAATGCTGTTTCAAAAATATCATTTTCATTTAGATTATCGATTTTATAAGATACTTGCATGGAACCATTTGTTAATGAAGCTTGTTGTAACTCAAGACCTGGAACTACATTTCCCTCTACAAAAACTTGTGTTTCAATCGTTGTTGATGTTAAATCAAATGCCCATTCGCCATCTACCGAAGTAACATTTCCATCCTTATTAAATAAATTTATAGTTTCAATTACTAATTTAGCACCATCTAATGAGGGTACAGCGATGCCATTAGACACACTTAGCATTTCTAATGTTGCAGCATGTTTTTTTACATTCCCCAGTTTAAACTCGCCACCACTAAAAATTCCCGGTCCTGCAATTGGCTTCGTATCGGATACGAAAGCATCTATTTCTTCACCTTGTACGTTATAAAGTCGATATTCCACGTTCATATCATACAAGTCGCCCATTTGCATATTATCGGATTCAATATTTAGCTGCATAGCTAATCGATACGCATCCGCAAAAAAGTGTTCTAGTGTAATGGTAATATCTTCTGATTGCTGTGATTGAGCCACATATTGCACATCTCCATGATCACTTGCTACTTCAATTCCAGGATCCTTTAATCCGAAAAAGGTTTGTAATTTTGCTAGAACTGTATCATTTGTTAACATAACACCTGAAGCTAGCGCAATTGTCGCTGCGGCAGCTGCCACAGGTTTAAACCATAATATTTTAGTTTTTTTCTTTGATAGCTGACGAATCTGTTCATAGGATTGATCAAAAGCTATTCGAACTGATTGTGGTAACTCTTGCTCTTTATTCATTTCTTGCTGTATGCGTTCCTCTACATTGTTGAATTGTTATCACTTATTTATAAGCAAAAAGACAACCCGCACAAAATGTAAGGGTCCCGCCCCCCCTCTATTCCACTTTAACTTGCCCCATCATACCATTTTCTTCATGCTCAAGAATATGACAGTGGAACATGTAAATGCCTTTGTTATTAAATTTCACAGCTAACCTTACAGTTTCTCCAGCATCTATTGCTACAGTATCTTTCCAACCTTGTTCATTTGTCGGAGGTTCTTTTCCATCGATTGAGACAATTTTAAACTGAGTACCATGTATATGGAATGGATGTGTCATGCCGCCCATCATATCTGGTTTATTATAAATTTCCCATATTTCAGTCTCACCTTGTTTTTGCGTAAAGTCGATTCGGTTCATATCAAATTGTTTATTATTAATGGATACCATTGTTCCCATTCCATAAAGTTCAATTTTTTTAGAAACTGGCAAATTTCTTTCCTCATCAGTTACTACATAATCATTTAAGTTTTCTGGTGTATTACTTGATTTTGTTGATGTTTGTTCAACGATTTTAAATGGCAATAACTTTATATCTTCTTCATTAATCAATGCAACATCCGTTGACACATGATAGATTGAAAAATCAACAATAATTTCAGCACGTTCACCTGGAGTTAATGTTATTTTACTCATTGAAATTGGTTTGTTTACAAAGCCTCCATCAGTAGCTATTTGTTGAAATGAATCGCCAGTACTTAATTTAAATGTATAGTTACGAGCATTTGAACCATTTAATAAACGTAAACGAACCTTCTCTTTTCCAACAGTAAGCTTTGGATTCAGTGTACCATTTATTAACAAAATATCACCTATAGTACCATCCTCATTCATTGCAGCTTTATAATCTAATTGTGTATTTTCATCAAATTTTCTATCTTGGAATACTAAAGGGAAATCATTCACACCATATTCATTTGGTAAACCTAGTTTTTTAGAATTTTCATCTTCCACGTATATTAATCCTGCTAAACCTTTATATACCTGTTCCGCAGTTGCACCTACAGGATGAGGATGGAACCATAATGTAGATGCTCCTTGTTTCAGCGTAAACTCCACAATTTCCGTACCTCCAGGTTGTAAAAGATGGTGCGGACCCCCGTCCCCTTCTCCAGGTATATCTAAACCATGCCAATGAAATGTCGTTGGTTCTGATAATTGATTGTTTGTTTTAAACGTTACTTTTTGACCTTCATATAATTTAATGACAGGCCCTAAAAAAGTGCCATTATATCCAAATGTTTTGGTGTTAATGCCTTCGAAAATTTCACTCGTTCCTTGTTGTGCAGTAATATTAAAAGTTCCATCTTTTGATTCTAGTATAGGAGGAAGAGCAAGCTCATTTTCTCCAGTTGAATTATTTAAAGCTAATGGATTATTGTGACTTTCATGTCCATTCCCCATATTCATTTTTTCCATATCTTTTTCCGACATGTTGGAATGATCCATACCCTCCATATTCGGCATTTCTTCCTTACTCATCTTGGAATGATCCGAATTTTCGTTAGACTTTGAACTAGTTGTACTACATCCTCCAATGATTACACTACTCACGAGTAGAGGTATAATCAAAAATTTAGTCTTCATTGTGTTTCCTCCTTACATTTCATTACAAATTAACTGTAACAAATAAATATGGAGAAATTATGGAGTTGCAAATTTCTGTATAGGTATGTAACATTGTATGTTTTTCCTACTTCAACAATTAATTCTTCTGTCGCTAAAGGTGGAATTTAGTTATTCTGCTTGGGGTAATGTATATTCTCTACTTTTCATAATTAGAGACAAATAAGAAATGAAATAATCTTTTGTAACACAATTGCATAATTAACAGCCATCGTTATTCAACCCTGATAAGACTGATTCATATTATAAAAGTATCTCCGCAAGACGAAAAATGCCTTCTTCAATTGCTACCTCATCAATTTTAGCAAATCCCAGTACCCATCCTTTTCGATTATTTTCTAAACAGTACTTACTAAGCGGATAAACACGTATTCCTTTTTCGAGCGCTAGGTTCGTCATTGCTTCTTCATCAAAAGATTCTTCAGCTTCAAGAAGCATATGTAAGCCCGTTTCAATGCCACTTAGTTTGAAACGTTCAGCTAGCCCAGTTGCCATGATGGCCTTAGTCATAGCTTCATGTCTACGTCGATATACATTTCTTGCTCTCCTCATATGACGCATAAAATGACCGTGCTCAATAAAATGAGCAAGCGTTAATTGTTCCATAATTGGAAGATGTCGATAGGTTAGTTGTTGTACTTGTGCAAGTTGGCGAATGGCATTTTTTGGACCAACAACTGCCGAAATTCGTATGCCAGGAGCAACCATCTTGGAAAAACTCATCATATACAATGTGTTCTGTGGTTGCTGGCTGAACAAGGTGGGAAGCGGGCCACCACGATATCTAAATTCGCCATCATAATCATCTTCTACAATCCAAAATCGATCTTGCGCAGACTTTTGTAGCAATTGTTGCCTGCGTGGCTCAGACATAATGACACCAACTGCACATTGGTGAGAAGGAGTAACAAAAATAAGTTTGGTTTGTGGATGAATACGATCTACTTGTATTCCGTACTCATCGAGAGGCACAGAAGCAACATTCATATGCCGATATTTCATGGTCATCCAGGCAGCAGGAAATCCAGGATCTTCAACAGAAACCGTTTCTCCTTCATTTAAAAGTGCTTGGGCAATTAGATCTATGCTATGCTGTGCACCAGAAGTTAAGATAATTTGTTCGATATCTACATGAATACCTCTTTCAAATGTCAGGTAACGTTGAATCTGTTCACGTAGCGGTGTAAAACCATAAGCGTTGCCATAACCCCAATCGGTCAGATCTGCTTCGGCTGAAGCCTGTAAAAAAGATTGTCTCCAAATTTTTCGAAAGTGCTCGTCCAAATACGGCTCATGGGGGCAAAAATCGATTTCTACATTTTGATTTTCTTTGCCTCTAAACCAACTGTTTAACTGATTAACTGCTGAGTTTAATAAAGGTAATTCTGGCGTGGATGGTCCTTGAGGAATAACCTCTTCTGACGGGTTGATTTTATATCCCCATTCACTTACCCTTGTTCCACCACGCCAATTTGTAACGGTGTAGCCACGACTAAATAATTCCTCATAAACAATTTGTATTGTTGAGCGTGAAACACCGACTAATAAGGCGAGCTCTCGAGATGGAGGAAGTAACTCGCCTGGTGGCCATTTTCCTGTTGTAATATTATGAATAGCTTGGTCAAGTAACTGCTGCCATATGGGATTTTTATCGTGTCGGTTAACTTTTAACATTCAATTCACTTCCAGTTGAAATATGGATTGTTAAATTATGTGAAAATAAATATTTAATAATTATTATACTATCAATTAAATAATTATCTTAGTAATTTTGGGTTTTCATTGGCTCTTACATTGAATTGATTTATATTTCATAGCAAATTCTGTGAAATTGAAGGCATCAGTGCACGAAACATAATACCATTGGACAATTTTTTTCGACTGTAGAATAAAACACACATTCCTTAAACAACACATAGTAGATACAAAGTGTTATATTTTTTAATATTTCTAAGTAAGTGCGATTTTTTCAATTTTGAACATTTCCCCTTCTTCAATCGGATTTTCTTTCGCTGTAATATGTTGTGGATCAATTCGGTAAACTTGAACCGGACCACCGAAAACTGCTGATCGATATTTGTCTACATGTTGTTTGGATAAGGGACGATTATAATAACCAGGCACATACTTATAAATCATTTCTTGCAACATATGTGTAGCTTCATCCAAATCGACGATGGGTTGAGCCTTGCCAAAAACTATTACACTCATATAAGCAGTGTCCGTCTTGGCTGGTACTGGATTAGTAATAGTTCCATATTCTTCACAAACTGTAAAGCAGACCTCAGGATTTTCATCCATTACTTGATTTCGTCTCCCACCGGTGGCTCCATGGAAATAAAGCATCCCTTTTGTCCAAACAAAATTAAGTGGGACAACATAAGGCAAATGGCCATCAACCATTCCCAGATGCCCAATTCGAGCTTGCTGCAAAAATGTATCAATTTTGTTCTTGTCCAAAACTTTTCTTACCTTGTAACGTACCTCAACCATTGTTATCACTCCTACTTGTAGTATTACGTAATCTTATCAACCTTTGGATTGAATAAAAACGTCCATAACTATAGTAATTTAGCAATCCATTTCCCTAAGACAATTCTATTTATGTAATAGATATGTTTAAAAGTGGAAATGAAGCCGATGTGTGTACAGGCAGATCCGCAATTACATCTTTTAAAAAATTCCTTTCATAAATCGGATAACTAGAAAGTAGTGACCAAGGTATTTATATTATGTAAACTAGAATTATTTTAAAGAGAAAAAGGACTTTCCTATACAAGAACTTCCGTACATGAACGGTATATGCACAAAAATGTCCAGACAAATTACAAATGTATTGTTGATTATCTACTTTCTAATCAACAATACATTTGTAGTTATGAAATAAAGTTTGATTAGAAATCTCACATAAACCTGCATATTACGTTAAATAAAATGAATCGGTTTCGAAAAAAGTTTGATCAAAACGGTCTCATTTTATATAAAGAACTATGCAATCTATATAAAAAGTTTGATCATTTCCAACCTAGGCTGCTCCACAATCGCGCCCTATAATGGTATAGCTTTAATACGACCTTAGTCCTTTAAGTACTGATATTTAAATAAGGGATTAATATTTTTGATAAATTGTTCATTGTTCGAACTTCTGTTTATTTTCATACCGGACTATCCACTGGCTAAATATAGGCATTAACTTAAAAATGAACCCTATATTGATAATCATAATAATAAAGCACAAAATAGAATACAAAATAATGGTATATAACGAAGATATCTGTATTATTATTATTTGCTTAATGATATAAATACAAATGGGCAAACAAATAATGCTTGTAACAATTACAGGAATATACTTCCTTACTATCAATACTTGAAAACAATGTATTACTAAATGTAAAGTAAACGCAATAAATGAGCCTATCCATAGGTCATACCAATTTGTCATATAAGAAACAATAGTAATGATGCTGATTAAAATGAATTCTTCAGCTACCCCCAAAGCGAAAGCAGATGTTGTCATATGTTCAAAATGAGGTAGTAACTTTTTAGATAATGCAGGAAACCTTTCGCATATATAACTTCTATTATTATGTATCCATGCTCTCATAAAGATAATTTCTTCAAAATCATGGAACATAAAAAGAATAGGGAAAAGCCATACAATCACTTGCATATTGTTCATTTAACATCACCTCTTCCTACTTTTTTCTACGTCAATAATTCTATATGAAAACCAGTAACTCTTAATAAAAAATCTATGAGAATTAACGAAGCTATTTGTAACCGTAAACTACTTACTTTGCCTCTGGAATTTCTTCATAACATTTTCAATTAGTGGTAACCTTATACACTTTGGTAAAAATCGTACTAATCCTTGAAAAATAATACTATTCGTCATTCCTGGTAATAAGGTAGTCTTAACTCCAAGAGAACTAAGAGTCAATATAGCGACTTTTTCTGGTTCCATAAGGCCAGGTGTACTAATTCCTGAACGTTCTTGAAATTTAGTATTCATTGCTCCGGGACATACGGTTAAAACATCAACATTGTACTTTTTTAACTCTTGCGATATAGTCTCCCCAAAGTTTAACAATGCTGCTTTACCTGCTGAGTAAACACTCCATAATGGCACAGAAGTATAAGCAACTGCAGAAGAAACTAAAATGATCCCACCCCTACCACGTTTAACCATCTCATTAACAAAAAAATGTGTAAGTGCCATAGGGGTTTTTAATATGGTTTCAAGCAGTTTACTTTGGTTCTCCCAATCTTCACAATGAAATTCCCCAGTAATGCTATAACCGGCATTGTTGATCAATAACCCTACCTCTAATGGTCGAGTCACTTTTTCAATTTCAGAAATAGAATCTGGAGTTGATAAATCCGTCGCAATTGTTTCGACCTGAACTTGATATTGATTCCTGATCATTTCTTTGGTTTGTAAAAGAGTTCTCTTGTCACGTGCAACCAATACTAAATGAATCCCCTTTTCTGCTAATAAGTGAGCAAATTGATATCCGGTTCCTGATGTTGCACCCGTTATAACTGCCCATGGACCATATTTTTTTATAAAATCATCCAAATATAACACCTCCTGAGTAAACACTCAATAAAGCTCAAAAAAATAAAGTATATTTAATTTGAAATATTAAGTCCTTTTAATACTAGAGTTACTACATTCTTAATATAGTTATCATTTTCAAGAGGAAATTTATCTGATGCTCTTTCTCCAAATAAAAAATGTGTTAATAAGGTTGAAAGAAACATCGAAGCTGACAATTCAATTGTCTCTTTTTCAATAGGAGCAGAAACAGCCCTTGTTAAATGCATGCTGATTTCTTGAGACATTGAATGCATAAGGTCAATAACCTTCGCATTTACATCTTTGTTCTGTATCATTTCAGGGGACCAAATAAATGACAAGAAACTTTTATTAAGATATAAAAAATCGGAATATAGATGTCCCAATTGAATCAAAGCCGAAATGGGGTCCATCTTCGATAATTCCTTCATCTCCTTGCCCATTGATCCAATAAATGAAAACTCATGAATTAAATGATTAAGTAGTTCAGCTTTATCTTTAAAATAATAGAAAATAAGACTTTCTGCTACATCACTTTTTAATGCAATTTCTTTTGTTGTTGTCGCTTTAAATCCCTGTTCTGTAAAAAGCCTCAATGCAGTTTGTGCAATCTTATCCTTTTTTGAAATCAATAAATCCACCTCTAATTGTCTAAAAGTTGGAGTGTTTACTCAATTGTAAACCAAATGAGGTTGATGTCAAGACCTTCCATTTAAACGTGTTCTTCCACAATTCTCCTGACTGTGGAAGAAGAAAAAATCCTGTATCTTTTAAAAGTACTTCCTGTTCTTCAATCGAAATTGCACCAGAGACGCAGCCAGAATATAAATTCATATCTGATAAATAACTTTCAGATTGCCTTTAACAAAACATTTGAAATCGCTAAACGACCACCTGTTTTTAAAATGAGGATGGCTTCTTTAAATACTTGTTGTTTGTCTTTGTAAGATACGCAGGTCATCCATTCCATCTGACTTTAGAAGTTCATTCATTGTTTCGTTTTCCACAAATGTATTCGGCTCATTTGTAAGATTAAATCGTTCAGCTTTTATCTTTTTCCGAAGGGTCTTTTCGAGTATACTTAACTTTGTTTAATGATCACTTTTAAGTTGAAGACGTTTTTAAGTTTCACAACTTACCTTTGCTAAAAGTAATAGAAAAGCTGCAGCCAAAACAATTACACTTCCTAATAAACCGAAAAATGTAGACTACAAAATTCAAGGAGCGGATTTTAAAGCATTTGAATATCAATTGTATTTATTTGAATCCTAATTACAAATTAAAAAACCTTTCAATTTTTTGAATAAAGCAGGTGATTTTTTACTGAGTGAAGAAGTACATATTATGTAGATATATTTAATTTAACGACTACGTAAGAAGAAATAGAATAAAAAGAGGTGAAGAAAAGGTGAAAATAAAGACAATTTTGTTGTTAATTATTTGTTCTATATGGTTAGTTGCTTGTAACAGTAATACAGAAACAACAAAAACTATAGAAATTCAAGAATTAATTAATTTCGAAGAAGAAAAACCAGACACATTACAATTAATATCTGATGCGAAGGATATTAAAATTATAGAGAAAACATTTAAAAAGGCTAGAGAATTCGGTGAAGTAGATAACAATATAGTTCCGCAATATAAGATTAAACTAGACGATAATGAATACTATTTATGGATAGACAATACAATTACAGGGACAATAGCGAACGTAAAAAGTAGAAATATGTTTTACAATATCCTAGCTACCGAAGAATTTAAAGAAGCTATTAATTTTCAAGAACAAAAATAAATTACTTCTACAAAATTTGATCAAGGCAATTCAAAAAACTTTATTTACCATAACAATCCTTTAAATCGTCCTTTGAAAAGATCCTAAATCTCTGTGTCTTAGTCTAAGCCGCTTCATTGATTGAACATAGCCTATACTATGTCAATTGAAGGGAGTTAAAAAAAATGGTAAATCCAATGCGTTTTAATGAAGGACGCCGATTTTTTCCAGGTATGAGCCCATTCTCCCCAGTAGGGAGACCATTTTTTCCGGTCGGTAGACCATTTTTTCCAGGCGTGAGTCCGTTTTTCCCAGTAGGGAGACCATTCTTCCCAGGTATGAGTCCGTTTTTCCCAGTAGGGAGACCATTCTTCCCAGGTATGAGTCCGTTTTCCCCTGGCTTTGGCCCTCGTTTTTAAGTAGGAATCCTTTTGTATAAAATGCAAAATAAACGATTCAAGTGTTGGTTTATATCATCAACGTTGTTCTAAAAGATATTAATTTTAAATTTAGGTTCGCTTTAACGGTAAAGATGATTTAGGTTTTCCAACAATAGCTACTACTATCATAGAATAAGTTACTAAAAATGAAATACTCCTTATTAGATAGACAGAGTAAAAATAAAATCTTTTTATCTAAGGGAGTATTTTTAAGGTTCGAAATAAACATCCAGTTGAAATCAATTACGCCAAGGCGAAATTGATTAATCTTCATGTTTTTCATACATCTCTATTTTTTTATTTAGCAAATCTTTACTCCAAACTTGCATGGCTTCTAATACAGGTATAAATTTTTGCCCCTGCTTTGTTAATGAATATTCTACTTTTGGTGGAACAACTTTAAAAACTTCTCTGTGTACTAGCCCATCCTCTTTAAGCTCTCTTAATTGTCTAGTTAAGATTCCTTTTGAGATTCCAGGTAACATCCTCAATAGTTCATTAAACCTAATAATTTCATTTCTGCTTAAATGCCACAAAATCACGATTTTCCATCTGCCTGCAATTGCATTTTGGGTAACTGCTAATGGACAAATTTCTTGCTGTATTTCTTCTGGGATCGGTTCATCTTGATAACTAACACGTGCCATCATAAAACCTCCTTTATCTCTAGGTACTATTTTTATGACTATAAATTTGCCTACTTACATAAATCCTTCTTAAGAAAGAATATATATATTATGAACAAAAATCAAAAATAACACCAAATAGAGGAATGTACGTGATGACAAGTCTGAAAAAGCACTTAGCTATAAGGAGCAAGACTTAGAAGTACGTGTGACAGATTTTGAAAATCAAGAAACCTTTCTTTCAGCATTCAAAGATGTTGATCGTTTATTCATATCTTACAAAGTGCCAGTCCATATTAGGATTGGCACTTCTTTATTACTGCATTTTATGATAAAACAAACATCGTATTAAACTAACCGACCGTTCGTTAAAGAAGGATTTTAAAACAATTTAGACTAGGCCTCATATAACACGTGAGCAATACTGTCATATCTCACCTTTTCCTTGCAAACCATATTAGACACTTCATATGTGTAGAATACCTTTGGAGTAAAGAGGTTAAAATTTTTCAATTGAAATATCTGAATTAATAGTCATGGCTACTTGTATTCCCGTTGCTTCCGAAAGAACGATTTCCATAGGTGCAGGCTGGGCAGTATCACCGGCTGCATACACATTTTCTTCCGATGTTCTACCGAAATGATCAACAACAGTTAACCCATGCTCATCAAGATCACAAGAAAATCCTTGAGCAATACTATTTGTTGTATAAGTAGATGGGGTAATAAAGCCTGCTTCTCGCTTAATTTCTAACCCATTTTGAAAGACAACACTACTCATTACCCCTTGATGTCCTTTCACTTCTTTTATCTTATCGGTAATCACATTAATCCCTTTGTTTTCTAATTCTCTCTTTTCATTTTCCTTTATGTCACGACCATTTGTTGCCACGATTAAATCATTTGATAAGTTATAAATTATTTTTGCTGTTCGTAGAATGTCATCAGTTTCATTAATATAAATCAACTTTTTACCCTTTAACTCCCAGCCATAGCCATATGGAGAAGTAAAAATACTTTTATTATAGTATTGCTCAAAATTTGGAATATCCGTCTGGATTTTAGCACCATCTGTCAGAAGGATTTTTTCAGCAAGAAAATTCTCGCCATCTCCAGCATAAATTTTAAAAAGCTTATTGTCTGATTGTTTAATCACCCTAACATTTTGATTATTAATGATGGAATGAATATTAGGATATTGATTTAATTTATCTTTTGCTGCTTGCATGAATTCAATAGCGGCATTCCCATTTCTTGAAATACTTTCTTGAAGCTCGAACGCTAGGTGGTCATTACTTGTCTCAAATAATGCTACCAGGCGATTCGCTCTACCTAACAATAGTGCTGCATTTAATCCTGCCGGTCCTCCACCAATAATGGCACAATCATAAACTTTCATCTTATATCCTCCTGTTATTATGACGAATCAAATACCGATTATTTGCTTTAAGTTTTCAAAAGGAACATATCCAACAATTGGTTCACGTGATTTATTATGAATAATCAGACGCGAATGAGGGATTCCAAGTACCTGATATTCCGCTGCAATCTCTGGGCTTTTATCAACATTCACTCTTAAAATTTTCACCTTGTCACTGTATTCATCATTGAGTTGATTAAGTACCATTGCGAACATTTTACAAGGGTTACACCATTCAGCCCAAAAATTTATTAACACAATCTTTTTAGTTTCTAAGTGTTCTTCTAATTCTTTCTTTGTTGTTACATGAACAATCGACATAATGTTCCTCCTTAGTGGAAATAGAAATTTTAAAGATATACTTTTAGTTTTACTTGAACCACTATCCCCCTTTCGATGAATATTAAAGATCTTTAATATCTTCAATGGGGTAAAATTTTTTACATTGTACTATCAAAAACAACTGCCATCGCCGCTTTATATCCTTCAGCAGCAGCAACTATTAACGAAGACTGACCTAATTTAGCTGTCTCCCCCGCAGTATAAACATTTTCCTGTGACGTACGACCTGCCTCATCCATTATAATGCTACCATTTTCATTCAATTGACAGCCAAGCTGCTCTGCAAATTGATTTGGACGCATAAAATTAGGTACGATAAATCCTCCAGCTCTTTCGATTTCAAGGCCTGAACTAAACACTACTTTGTTTAAATAACCATCCTTACCATGTAAATTTTGAATAGGTTCAGTAATTACAGTTATATTTTTTCTTTGTAATTCATTCAATGTTGGAGAAGAAAGTTCATGACCATTTGTGGCTATTACTAAATCTTTTGACCAGTTATATACAAGTTTTCCTTTAAAAAGGGTTTGTTCTTCATCTTCTGAAATGATAATGAGAGGCTTATCTCTTAATTCCCACCCATCACAGGTTGGGCAGCTGAATAAACTTTTACCATAATATTCCCTAACATCTGGAATCGCTGTGAATTCCTCTTGAACACCTGTTGCCAATATAATTCTCTCAGCAACATATGCTACATCCTCCAACGTCTCAATCTTAAACAAACCGTTTGATTGTTTTGTGATGTTCGTAACCGAGTTTTGATAAAAATGTACTGATGGGTATTTTTTCACATCATTCAAAGCTATTTCTTTAAACTCTGCTGGTTTAATTCCATCACGTGTTAGAAATCCATGTGATTCCTGCGTCACACGATTGCGATTTGTTCCATTATCAAATAACGCTATTTTTTTTTGAGACCTTCCTAAAATCAAGCTTGCATTTAGACCAGCTCCACCTGCACCTATAACTGCACAATCAAATATTTCCATAATGTATCTCTCCTCGATAAATTGTTTAGAGTACATGTTGTTTCGTTAAAAAAGACCATTTCTATAATACAACATGCATTCTAGCTTACATTAAAGTTTAAAACAGAATGATTCTAAGCTATAACCACTTGAAAATAGAAGAAAGAAACGAGTATAAATCTCTAGATTTTATTTACGGATTTAAAAGACTCCTTATATCTCTAATTGTTCAAAAAATAATGGTGGACTAAATCCACTACTATTTTTTCAAAATATCTGATATTTTTCTGCTTCTTAACTCATTTTCCAGTTTTTCTTCTGCAGATAGCATTACTTCTTTTATTGCACAGTTGGGATCGTTGTATAAACAACATTCAAACAAAGACGACTTGCCTTCAATTGCATGGATAATATCTAAAAATGAAATATCATGCCAATTATGACTAAGCGTATATCCACCATTGGCACCCGATACAGAGTTAATCATTCCCTCTTTTACTAACTTAGTGAGGATTTTAGACAAATACGTAGGAGAAACATTTTGCATTTCAGCTAATTGTTGGACACCTACTGGTTTATCTGGAGTTTCCTTTGCAAGAAAAAGCATTGTGTGTAGGGCATAATTTGTTGCTTTAGAATATTTCATTACTGTTACTCACTCCAATAAAAGACTTTACATGTCCATAATAGCATTGAATTAAAGTTATTTCAATATTTGTGTCTTCGTATTTATTTTGAATGAAAATTTAGCCATCATCTAAAGCCGAAAAATCTGTCCCTTATGATGTGACTCTTGTTCAAGTAGAAGGTCAATAACCCACTCGGATATGACATCATAATGAGTGAGTTTTCTGGATGTACTCCAATGTACCTAGCCTATTTTCCTAACATAGAGTGCACTATTTCTTGCTTGATTTACCTTACTATCCATATCATCTTGTATTAATTAATATTTAATCTATTTTAAAGTGCCTAATATTCACTAAGATTTCCTTAACTATTTTGTTTTTCAACACTATGAAAACCCTCACTATAGGGTTTTTGTAAGTTACTTTTGATTAGGTTCTATATAGTAAGGATTTACATGAATAAGGACTTCCCCTACATCTGGGTATTTATTTAATATTTCATTTTTTATCTCGCGAGCTATATCATGGCCTTGTTTAATTGTTAAATCATGATTAAGTGAAATACGAATGTCTAGCAACTTATAGTGACCGTGTTCTCTTCCACGGATTTTGTCTATTCGTTTTACTTGATAAAATTCATGAATAGTGGCTTCATAGCCGTCTAAAAGTTCCTGATCTACACTTTTTTCCATTAAAACATCAACAGAAGGTTTAACTAAGTACATTGCGATTCTAAAAATAAGATAAGCTACTATAGCACTCGCAATAGCGTCAGCGTATAACAAAAATGTCCATCCAATTGCATTTCCTATAATCGCTAAGAGGACGCCAATAAATGCTGCAAGGGAAGCAAAGATATCACCTTTATGATCATAAGCAATCGCTATAATTGCCTTACTATTCCACTTTCTCCCCTGCTTTATGGAATATCTATATAATATTTCTTTCGCTAAATAAGAAAATATGGCAGCAATCAAGGCACTGTACTGAGGTACACTTGGTTTTTCAAAAAATGCTAAAATTGCTTCACCAAAGATATAGAGTGAAACTAAGATTAAAATAATTCCAACGATCGCTTCACTAATAACCTCTGCCTTACCATGCCCAAAGGGATGATCCTTATCAGGTGGTTTATTAGAGATACCTACTACTGCTAGCACAGCAATCGAAGCTACTACATCTGCTCCAGAGTGAATACCATCAGCAAAAACAGCCTCACTACCCCCAAAAAGACCAAAGAAGATTTTACCTATCATTAGAATTAGGTTGGATACAAGTGCAATCCAAGCAACTTTTTTACTTATTTGTTCTCTCTCACTGACCATTTCTAACTCCTCCGATTAAGAGTTTTATAACTATAATTGAGGGAGAATTCTCCTCCAATACCCTTAATCTTCTTTCTTCAATAAATACTCAACTATGATATCAGACGAATATCGAGTGGGTCTACAGCAACCTTTTTTACCATTACTAAATAATTTGAGAGAATAAAATTAAGTTGCTTTAGACCAAATTAATCTAAAACAGACGTTTTACCCTAACTAGAGGAATTTCTAATAAAAAAAGTAACCCATTTATTCATAGGATGAATACATAGTAGAGATTGAAGAAAGGAGGGATATTTTATGGGATGCTACGGTAAGTAGGAGGCATAAATAACAATTGCTATTACGGCGGCGGAAGCTATGACGGCTCAACATTCGTTCTAATTGTTGTTCTATTTATTCTTCTGATTATTGTTGGCGCAACTTTTATGTACTAACCTAAAAAGCCTCAGCTGCTGCCTATCACAAAATAGAAATAAATAATGTGTAAAGTTTATCTAGCTTTACATCACTTCTTACTGCTCCACTTTTACAAAAGCATTAAGTCTCTTGATATATAACTAGGATATTTTTTAAAAATAAAATTTATTAAATAGATAATTATCGCAGTTCATTTTAACAACTATTCATATTATAGATTAAAGAAAGGAGGGGGATTTAAATGTCTGAATATTGCGGTAATGGCGGCGGCTATGGTTCAGGTTCAGCATTTGCGCTAATCGTTGTTCTATTCATTCTTCTAATTATTGTCGGCGCTAGCTTCATGAGATATTAATATCTAATACCGAATCCAATGCTCATAATTTTTTAGGATAATACTATCCTTTTCCTTCTAAATTTTACTAAGGGTCACAAACCTCCGAGTGACCCTTTTAATAATGTAAAAATTACAATAAAACTTCCTCGTTATTGAATTCGTAACGTCAATATTTGACCATAGACATAATTCCGAAAATAGGCCCGATCGCTAATATAGTAAAGACCACTCCCAACCAATGATTCTCTAAATAATAGGGATGAGATTTATAGAAAATATATTGAAAAGTGAGGACTGTCCCTACATATTCAACCCCAGCTATTTCTGATTCTGCTACAGAAAATTGGGCGTAATCGGATATGACAGACATCCCCCAAATCATAGAAATTAGTAGCGTTAACCAAATAGATTGTCCAAATGTAAAACCTATTAATATAGAACAAACCGCACTGATAATCATTTAATAATCGTTAAATTGGCTCTTCCGATTTTATCTGAGATTAGTCCACCACCAATTCCCCCTACAATTCCTATTGAAATGAGGATAATGCAATGAACCATTAAGGAGTTTCTGATGAGTGGATTAAGAAACTAGCTGTCAAAAAAGCAGGAAACCATGTCCACATCGCGTACAATTCCCACATATGGCCAAAGTAACCGTAGTTCGCAAGCATTACAGGTTTATTCATAACTACTTTTTTTATTAATTTGAACGAGAAGAGTAAATTTTAATCCCTCGAAATAAAACAGAATAATATAATTATACAAAGTATTCTTTTTAATCAAAGCAAGATTTCCTATAATTTCAAAAATCATTTTTTATAAAAGAGGTCGATTTTTTTGATCCTTTATATTCCATTAAAGCCCCACGTCAGCTAAATTAGGTCGGAACTTACGAACTAGGCTTAATGCATTCACCTGTTTAAGACTATGAAATATGCTTTTGTTAACACACTTGAATGGGGCTGTCCTAAAAGTCCCTAAATAAAAAGTTCGATTTGGAGAACGAGTAGTTTTCTAAATCGAACTTTTTCCTTTTGACTTAAAGTAGCGAGGCGGATGCCTGCTACTTTAAGTAGGTTATGGGCGATTGCTACGAGTCCAAATTCTGTTCGGACCTTAGCTCGCCCACGCAATAAAAATCGCGTAAACGACCGATTGCCCTTGATGTCACCGAACACAGTTTCGACATCCACTTTGCGTTTTGCATAAAGGGCTGCTTTTTGTTCGTCATCAAGGGCTGCTCGTGCTTTTGCCTTCATTTCTTCATAGACTGGATTCAAGTGGACTTGACGATTGCCTTTTGCTTTTGTACAAAGCGCTCTCAACGGGCAATCTGTACAATCCTCACATTCATAAATTTTATAGTCCTGTTCGTATCCTCCGGTATTTTTTCGTCGACTATAACGTTTAAATAATACCTTCCGATTGTTCGGACAAATAAAGACATCTTCTTCCTCACGATAGGGCCAGTTTTGTACCTTCGAAATATCCTGTTTATATTTTTTTGTTTGTTCCTTTACATACGTGTTATAAGGAGCTAGTAATTCAAATAGTGGTTCCTTCTCTTCGCCAATCGCAAATAAGTAATTTTCTTCACTCGCATAACCTGCGTCTGCTATCACCTGTGTTGGCGCTTTGGGTAACGCTTCGAGTAGTTGTTTCATAAATGGTTGGAAACAACGTGTGTCTCCTGGTCGTTGAAATAACTCGTATCCGATAATGAACTGATATTGTGTGGCCACTTGTACATTGTACCCAGCTTTTAATTGACCATTTTTCATATGATCATCTTTCATTCGCATAAACGTGGCATCCGGGTCTGTTTTCGAATAACTACCACGTTCACCAAGAATTTCTCTTTGCGCTTCATAACGTGCTAGTCTTGGCAGATAGTCCGTTTCAATCGTTTGGATGTGTTTTTTGCGTTTAGATTTCTCCATTCGAAGTCGTTTTCTTTCCTCTTTGTCCGTTGTCTGTTTATATTGACCTTCTAACTCTTGCACTTCCTCCGTTAGTTGTTCGACTGTCTTTGCTAGTTGTTCTTCTAGTTTGTCCTCACGTAACTCTTGGGTTGTCACAGCACGCACATCTTTTATCAGCGATTGGATTTTATCACGTAGCTTTTGGTCGTGATTGGCAATCGCTTTGCCCCATACAAACGAATATTTATTGGCGTTCGCTTCAATTTTCGTACCATCCACAAACATGTGCTCAAGGTCAATGAATTCTTGCTCAACCAGTTGCAGGAGGAATTGTTCAAACACCTCCTCTATAATGGCTGGCATACGAACACCACGGAAATCATTGATGGTACGATGGTCAGGTTTTTGCATGCCTGCTAACCATATAGCGGGTAGACTTTCTTCAACCATTCGTTTCATACTTCGGCTAGAATACGTTTTTTGCGTGTAGGCATATAAAATGACTTTCAGTAACATTTTAGGATGATAAGGAGCACGACCACCACCTACGTAATGGGAAAATAACAGTTCATCAGGAATAGATTCCACCATTTCATCGACCAAACGAGCTACATGGTGCTCAGGAATATAGGATTCGATATCCATAATCATCATACTTTGACGATTCGTATAAGGTTGGAACACAAGATGTTTAGGATGTTTCTGAGAGATGTCCGCCTCTAAAATTCCTTCTAGAGTCATTTCCATTTGCATGTTATAATCTGCTTGAGTAATCAGTTGGTTATTCATTAAAAATCGTCCTTTCTTTTGAATGTTGTGTGGTAACTTCATTTTACAAAAGAGGGCGATTTTTTTGTATATAAAATGGAAAAAAGCTGTGCCGAAAAGTCAATCTACATCGACTTTTCGGACAGCCCCATTCTCCTATTTAACGGCTTGAATAATAGCTGAGACAATATAATTCTCTAAATCATAATTAGGTTCCCATTCACGGATAAATTCTTTTGACTCATCTTTTGATTCAATTGAGATATTTGTAAAGCCTGCATCTTTTAAAAGTGCTTCATATTCTGCAATTGAAATAGCCCCAGAAATACATCCAGAATATAAATTCATATCCGTCAAATAACTCTCTGGTAAGGTTGCTGTTAATACAACATCTGAAATCGCTAAACGACCACCTGTTTTTAAAATACGGTATGCTTCTTTAAATACTTGTTGTTTGTTTGGCGAAAGATTAATCACACAATTTGATATGATTATATCAGCAGTATGATCCGCAACAGGCATATGCTCGATTTCACCTAAACGAAACTCTACATTTTCAAAACCTGGCTTTTCTGTGTTACGACGTGCCTTAGAAATCATTTCAGGTGTCATATCAATGCCAATTACCTTACCTTTTCTCCCTACCTTTGGTGCAGCTAAGAAACAATCGAAGCCGCCACCAGAACCTAAATCGACAACAGTTTCTCCAGGCTTTAAATCTGCGATAGCTTGTGGATTGCCACAGCTAAGCCCCATATTAGCTCCGTCAGGAATAGAAGCTAGCTCTTCTTTTGTATAGCCCATTTTTTGCGAAATTTCCTCAATGGAAATATTTTGATTGTCATTCGGATTGCAGCAGCTAGATGCTGGTGTACAGCATCCCTGTGTGCCGTTTAATTTCAAGGCTACTTTCGCATAATTTTCACGTACATTTGCACGAATATCATCTTCTCTTTTCATTTAAAACCCCTCCTTAACATGATGTTGGTGAATATCCTAATAACTCTAAACCTAGTTCGCTATTCTCTTCTTCTGCATGAATTGTGACTTCGATACCAAGAAATAAAGTATATTTGTTTTATTAAGTACGCCCTATAATTTAATGGTTTTAAAATACTTTTTCTGCCAACGTAAAGCAACCCATACAAGCCCAATGAGTACAGGTACTTCGACAAGAGGACCAATAACAGCGGCAAACGCTACACCACTATGAAGTCCAAATACACCAACTGCAACGGCAATGGCTAACTCAAAATTGTTACTTGCAGCTGTAAAAGAAAGGACCGCTGTGACAGGATAGGATGCACCTACTTTACGTGATGAAAAGAATGAAACAGCAAACATTATCACAAAGTAAATAAATAAAGGAATTGCAATTCGTACAACATCGAGTGGTAATTCTACTAATTTCTCACCCTTTAAGGCAAACATCATGACAATTGTGAACAGTAGTGCAATTAAAGTAATTGGTGAAATCTTCGGTAAAAACCTTTCCTCATACCACTGTTTCCCTTTTATTTTGATACCTAATAGTCGAGTTAGGAATCCAGCAGCAAATGGTACCCCTAAGTAGATAAGAACGCTTTTAGTAATCTCCCACATGGAAATGGAGACATTAAAATTCTCTAAGCCAAACCAACCAGGTAATACATTTAAGAATAAGTAAGCAAATATCGAATATGTAACGATTTGAAAGATGGAGTTAAAGGCTACTAGACCAGCTACATATTCACGATCTCCACGAGCTAAATCATTCCATACAATCACCATAGCAATACAGCGAGCTAAGCCAATCATAATAAGCCCAGCCATGTACTCTGGATAATCACGTAAGAAGATAATCGCTAAAAAGAACATTAAGAATGGACCAAGTAACCAGTTTTGAAAAAGTGATAGTAAAAGTACCTTCCAATCCTTAAATACCCGCCACATTTCTTCATATTTAACTTTCGCTAATGGTGGATACATCATGACAATTAACCCTATGGCAATCGGTATGGATATTGTCCCAATAGACATGGTTTCTAATGCTTCTCCAATGTTTGGTACAAGGATACTTAATAAGACACCTATTCCCATAGCTACAAAAATCCAGAGAGTTAGGTAGCGATCTAGAAAAGAAAGCTGTTTTGTTAAAGATTCATTACTCATTAACGTTTCACCCCTACATCGCAACAATCGGTGCTACAATCGCATCCAGTTGCAGGTTGAATTTGTTCCAAAATTCCCTTCATCAAGGGCGTTTGATCCTCCACTAAACGATAATGTTTCCAAGTCCCTACTTTTCGTTCAGTTATAATGCCTGCCTCCTTTAATTTTCGAAGATGTTGACTAACTGCTGGTTGTGAAATGCCTAGAACATCTACAAAATCACATACACACACCTCCCGATTTTTCATACATGCAAGTAATTTAATGCGATTCAAGTCAGCTGCTGCTTTTAATTGTTTTTCAATTAGTGTATTTTCCATCATATCTGTGCTCCTTACATAACCATTTACTTATATTTTTTTAAAATAAAGTCACCTAAACAATTAAAGGTAATTACATTAATATATAACTATACACTTATATTATGCTTACCTAAATAATAATTGCAATAAATTTTTTCATCATTCAAAAATTTTACTGCAAATTCTATTTTCTTTTTGTGTTGGTTTCGGAAAGCATTAATTCATTAAAGCTCTTTATTATAGGAAGAACCTGAATAACAATAGGCAATCACATTTTCATCCGATTAGAATGGTTATGTGCACCTTGCAGAGTTTAACAACAACAGCTCATGGTAGGGTTTACCCCTTAACTAATATTATTATATATAATGTTACAACACTCGCTGAATCATTGTGGTGTTCTTTTGTTCATATATAAGGCTAGGAGTTTGAGGAAATAGAAACGGCTGAAGTTCTTGTATAACAAGAGTCTCAGCCGTTTGTTTTTCCTCGATTGGAGTTATATCCTTATCATGAAATACTTAATTTCTTTGCCATCTAATAGCCTTTGAAATAGTACCTCTCATGATTAATAGCTAATTAATATTACCTGTTGGGTATAATGTAGTTCCTCCAATTGAAACTTTTATTTCATTAGATAGCGGAACGTTGTATTCATCAATAACTGTTCTCCACCAATCCCACGCAAGACCTGTACATTCTCTTGCATAAATTCTTATATTTTTTGAATTAGGTGGAAGTGGTATTACTGTAGAGAAATGAGCTGTTTTGTCTTTCCAGTTTCCATCCCAAGTTTTATGGGATAGTACTTCTTTTCCATTTTCATCATATGAAAATTCATCCCAAGCTACTTCAAATTGAGCAACATATGCACCATAATGATCAAGGATGATGCTGCCTTTAGAATATTCTGTAGATGTTGTCTCGATATAATCAGTATTGTTATGAACAGCAGCAATTGAATTATCCTTTAAGAAAACACTTGTATATGATATTGGGTATGCTGGATTTTTAAGACTAAATTCTGCATTATCTTTAATGATTGTTCTAATATCATTAAAGTCTTTTGAGACAACCTGGTTATGCGCTTGTGAATCTCCGCCTAATACTACAGCAGTAAAGGAACTTTCCTCAAAAATATCTTTGTACTGTCCACTAGTTTCTACATTGGTATTGAAATCCTTCAGTAAGGCTTTAAAAGCAGCCTGTACATCCTTGCTCTTAGAGCTTGTTTCTAATTTCACATAAATTGTTCTGCCATAAGCTACATTTGACACCATAACGGGAGGGGCATCATTACTTACCCCTTTACGAGTTAATTCTTCGAAAGAAACACTATCATCAAAAAGATCTGATGGATTGTTAGGTAGTTCTGCACTTACGGTATAAAATATTTGTTTATAAGCCGCAACCATTACTTTTTTCTCTCCACTTGCAATTGCATTAAAATCAATACCCAGTGAATTATCAAGAACCTTAGCGTTAACATTTAGAGTGCTTGCTATTTGAGATTTGCTATACACCATAGATTCTGAATATTGTAGTCTTGCAGGTAAAGTATGGGTTGTTGAATATTTTTCACTCCAAGTAGATATTAGCTCATCTACTGCTCCAGATATATTACCATATGTAGGATTATCCACGGTCATAGTGTTTTCTCTTTTCATGCCAGGTAAATCTATGCTTATATTTAGCGGTTTTCTTTTGGCCACCAATACACTAGGTTGATTGTCAACAAAAGCTTGATTTGCAAGTTGTAATGCTCCTGGATAGGTACGATTCGCCATAGAATCGATAATTGAAATATCCACTGGTGAAGTTGTCAGTGATTTTTTGTTACGTTCAACCACTATAAATTTATTATTTGAGTTTATACCTTCTTTTGGAATAAAACTATCAATCCTATCACCTTTCACTGCTAAAACTTCGTTATTATTGTAGTTCAAGTTTGCTATACCAGTATCAATGTCATTAGATCTGCTTCTTTCACTAGCTAAATTATTATCAAGTGTTTCAGCAAAGGAAATAATCGGATTATTTATGATGCATAAACTAACAGATAAACATACTAGAAATTTTATTACTTTAAAATATTTTTGAATTCCCAAAAAACCACTCCTTTATTAGGAAATTATACCATAGAAATATTTTGGTCAAATACAGTAGTTTAGCATTGTGTTTGACTTACTTAATAGCAACCTAATAGTTAATTTGACATATTCGAAGTCCGGTTTTAATTACTATAATCTTAATAGTTCCTGTAATACTATCTCATTAACTTTGGATTTATGATTAATATGGTAAAAGTGAGATGCCGCTTCAGCCATGCATAACACCTATCTCTCTCGAAATCGATCTCGTACTTTCATTTTCATTCAAATATCTTAAAATAGCTTTTAATTTTTCTTCTACGCTAAATTTCCCCATAGAAAAACTGCTCCTCCAATTATTAGATTGTGTCTAACAATTGGGGTGCAGTTTAATTTTTGGAGTGGTCTTTCATTAATTAGATAACTTCAATTGATTTTTTATAAGTACATTTTTTATAAAGGCTGCTCCTGCCGCCACCATTATTGTAACGATAAGTATACCAAATCCCATTACCGCAATTACTGGTGGTAACGCATTTGCATATTCAAGTACAAAGATTCCTAAGACATACAAAACAATAATGACAAATGCACAATATTTTATATGATTTAATCCTTGAACAATGCGATTTGAAAAGATAGATTGACACTCAATGGCTTGAATCATTTTCACTGTTTCATAAATCGCATAAAAAAATGGCAGCGCTGTCGCATACATTCCTAATAAAATCGGATATCTTAGATATGCAACTTCTGGATGTATTAGTACAGTTTCCTGTGCTACCCTCGGTAAAACAAACACACACAATAACAAAATGATAGTACCTATTAAAACAATGACTGAACTTAAAATAGTGGAGTTGATTTTTTGCACATTATTCCCCCTCGTATTTTTTTATGGTCATCAATACAACGTCATAAAAATCAGAAGGTTTCTATAAATATCCAATAACACAGGTTTTTATTGAATTATGGTGTTTCATTAGCACCATAACAAAAAAGAAGCTGATAACAGCTCCATTTATTTGAGTAATGCCAATGTTTGTTGAAGTGTATTCTTGCGCAATCTACTCTACACTTTAAGAATATATAAGTACTTTAATAAGTGTTCTAAAGATTTTAGCCTATTTTACTCGTTGAAACATAGGATGACCCACTTTAAATTGTATTGAATCCCATATGTTCCCATATAAATCTTTGAATACAGCAACAATACCATATGATTGTTCTTTTGGTTCTCTAACGAATTCAATTCCTTTTTCTATCATTTCATTATAGTCTCTCCAAAAGTCATCAGTCCCAAGGAATAGAAAAACTCTTCCTCCTGCTTGATTTCCAATAAAAGATGTTTGTTCTGGTTTTGAAGCCTTTGCAAGTAATATCGTAGTTCCAGACGAGCCAGGTGGGGATACTACTACCCATCGTTTATCTTGTTCTGGTTGATACGTATCTTCAATTAACGTAAAATGAAGTTTTTTTGTGTAAAACTCAATAGCTTCATATAATCTTGAACAACCAAAGCAATATGTACAACAGATTGTATCATTTATTAACCTTCTTTCTTTATAAAGCAAAAAGTCTTACACCATATTTTAAAAGTGAAACTACTCGGATTTTTGCACAACTAAGTGGCAAGCTTAGGAAGGAATTTAATCCGAATTACTTTTTAGTTTAGTTGAAACAGAGAAACACCATAATAAATGTTTCTCTGTTCAATTAAAGTCCCTATTTGCTAAAAAAGTAACTCTACTATTTAGTAGTAGGTGACTGGCATCCATAAGAATATGCAAGACAAGTAAACCCACATTTTTCTAGGATTGGTCTACTCATTGGACTAGCATCAACAGTAAGGAAAGGATGCCCCTTTTCATACGCCTTTTGTGCACGAACAGCTAATAGTTTTGTATAATAACCATTCCCTCGAAACGATGGTAGCGTTGAACCTCCCCATAAGCTGGCAAAAGACGAGTTTATCTCTAAGTACATCCAAGCTGCACTTACAAGCTGACCATCTTCATAAATTCCATAAAGGTATAGTGAGTCAGGATTATTCTGTTTGTCTCTCCAAAGTTTTTCTCCAAGCTCCGCATGAGGTTCATTCCAGATAGTATTTTCTAGAACAACTATGTCTTGAATGCCTTGTTCATCTGTTATTTCCTTTACACCGAGGAACTGGTTATTAGTAAGCAAAGGGTGCCGATCAGCTAACTTCATGACCATGAGAGCTTCAGGATTATCAATTTTAAATCCTTCTTGTTCAAGAATATCTTTCAAACTATCTGGCTTATCGTAGCTATACACCTTCCACTCAAAATCCTGCTTACGGTTACTAAAATAGTTTAACTCGTTCTTAATAATTTCTCTTGCATTGTCTTTGTTTACATTAGAAGCGATAATAAACCCTTTTTCACCAAACTTTGAAATATGACGCACAACATGCTCTGTTTCTTCTCTTATGTAACCTTGTGTTTGAGCCTCATGTCGAAGTTCTCTGTGGAATAGTGAAATTAATTCATTTTTATCCATTGCCGAGCTCCTTTCGATTTTAACTAAAATAACAAATCTTCTAGTATGGCATTTAATTTCTCTCTCATATGTTCGGATTTCTGTAAATGTTCTATTATTATACCATTTAATATTTCACGCTCAAGCTACAATCGCTATTTTAGGGAAATCAGCGCCATCGCACACTCTTTCATATAAGGCAAGAGGTTCGAGTTTGAGGAAAGCCTTGACTCGAAAAAGCCTTGTAAAGCGATAATAAAGTTGTTTGATTTTTATGAATTTAAAGGCATTTAAATTCAAAAACCATTAATAAAGTTGTTTAATTATTATTGTACTAAAGCGCCCCGTTAGTACAATAAGTATTATTAGTTTTGATAACAAGTCTCATATTCGTCTTTCATTAACAAACTTTTACAAGCCAAACCGTTTTCGTGATAAATCTCTTTACCAATTTCTAATTTGACACTTCTATTTGAATTTGGATATTTAGGTTCGTCATTTAAAATGTATAGTGTATCCTCATCTAGCCATTCCATAGAAAAATTACTTTTTGCATCACTATAATAAACAGTCCGGACTTTATTCTTCTCAATATTATTTGTGATTTCAACCCATACATTAACACCGCCTGCTGCGCCACCATATGGTTCGTAATAAGCATTAGCAGTATACTTTTCTGTAGGTGATGTTACAGGTCCAGGTCCCTTTTGAATGAATTCTCTATCAATATCACTAAATGTAAAAAAGTACATTTCATTTATATAGATTGAAGATGTCAGAACAACACCTGACAGCGTTGCAATCAACAATTTTTTGGGAAAAGCTTTCTTTTTTATGATAGAAAATATTATGTTAGCACATAAAATTATAAATAATATAACGGTAATGAAAGAAATTAATATACCAAATAAAATTAATATGATAATACCCCCTTTTTAAGTCCAATAACAATCATTTCAAATAATGATAATTTCGAAATACTCTTCTTTTAGTAAAGCACCCCGTTCGCTTAATTACAATCTTTTACAAACTTATTATAACTTTGATTTACTGAAATAACTCACGTAAAAAGAAGCGTTCCCTTCTCTGAAAGAAACACCTCTTTTGAAGAACTATATTTATTCAAACGTTAGGCATTGTTTTTGGATTTCTTCTTGCGAAATATGTTTCTTTATTTTTACGTTTGTCACTTGTAACCCTGTTAGGTTAGAGTCCCTTACAGAAAAAGTAAGTTTATCATAATCTCCTCCGTGGTGTCCTGAATAGTTTAAAGCACTGGCAAAAACGAGATGTCTCCGAGGATCTCCATTAATGGGTTCAATTTCTATTTTTGGACACATAAAAAATTCCGAATAAGATTGGTCCAAATGATTTAAATAACGTGTAAACAATGCTTCTTCAAGCAACTCTTCTTTAGTAGGTCCGTCCAATTCTTTTCTCCAGCCTAACATGAGCCAATCATAAAGAGATTGTGACTTCAATTGCACTTTTTGTCCATTTTCTGAAACGATTATTTCCCCTTCTTTAGCCGTGCAGGTTTTGCGTTTATTGTCAACTACACATATATAAGCGGGTTCAATGGTGATCACTTCATCATTTGCCCTTTTTAACGTCAATTTATTGGATGGATTATCTAAAGATACATCGATTGTTCCATTCACTCGGTCAGAATTATTAAGCCAGTATACAACTTTTCTGAGTACACGTTCTTGAAAACCATCATCGATACTGAATACACGCTGAAGTCCAGAACTATTTTCAACTTTAATGTTTCGAACATCATTATGTACTAATGAATGTGTCATCAATTGTTCCAAAAAAGAGAGATTGTTATTCTTTTTTGCTTCAGCCCTTTGGTTGGCTAAATTAATTAAATTTACATCGAAAAAATACTTATTAATTAATTCTTGGTTAGGTGTTTCTTGCTTCGCAAAAACAACAGTATTATTTATGAGAAATAGGATACAAAAAAGGACGTAGCGTTTTTTCTTCAATAAAGCCCACCTACCTTTTCTTTATAGGTACCTGTATCTTTCCCGAATATTCTTCAACTATCCTGCTCCACCAGTTCAATAAAGAAAAAAGAGCTGCCTATGCAACTCAATGATTTTATTTAACGCCTACGTTAGTTCAATAAGAAACAGACTTTAATCTAATTTTTTTACAAATAAAACTCTGTCTTGATTTTGTCCGTCATAGTCTGTATTTATTGATAGACCCTCAACATTTCTATCTCCATCTTCAATTTCAAACCCCATCTTGGTATGATAGGCAATCGAAACTTTATTGACAGGTGACGTTACACAACGAACCATACTTCGATTATTTTGCTTTACCACATTAAAAAATTTATGGTATAAATGTTTTCCAATATTATGCTTCCTGTATTCAGGATGAACTCCTACGAAATGAATATACGCTTCATTTGAATGAGTTTGAGAAAGGAATCCTATTAGAAAACCCACAAGTTTACCATCCTCTTCTGCAATGAAACTTGTTTGTGTAAAATGGTCGAAGAATAATTTTGGTAACATATCAGACATATTCCTGCCACCCCACCACTCATTGATAAGAGGTGAAATTACATAGTAGTCTGAACCTTTAACTGAACGAATTTCCATTTTGATCCTCCTATGTAAAAATCCATTTAAACTAATATTAACATTAAAGCAAACATTATATTATTCATTATGACTGCTCCGTTAGCTTAAGATTGAAAAATGAGCTACCAAAGCAACTCGGTCATCTTTAACTAAAGCACCTGAACTTTAGTTTTTCAAAATAATACGATATTTACGTGAAGACTGCATGATAACTAAAATTATTGTAAACCCAACAAAAAAATTGTATACTTCTATTCCCTCAATCCAAGGGACTTCTCAAGTGTTTTGCAGTGTCCTCTTTTTAAGGCTTAAGGTTCTTTTCAGTAAGGTAGTACACGCTACAAATCATGTGTGAAGTTAAAAATGTTACTATATGCGTACCTATTGGTTTATAACATTTATTTTATTAATTAATTGTATGTTATGCGGATAAAAAATCATCTTTCACTCACACTAATGGTGGAGGTGAGATGATAATGGGTAGTAATAAACATAAAAATAATAAAACTCAAGACAACAAAAAACAGCAAAATCAAAATCAAAATGCTAACAGAGAGCGTGAAAACAGAGAAGAGTTTGCTGAGGAAGTAGACTTCAGTCATATTCAAAATGAAAATAAACGTTAGTTGTGATTATTAAAATTTAATTTTGAAGTAACCCCTAATATTCACTTTAGAAGTGTGTATTGGGGCTTTTCTTATTAAGCTTAAACATCTTTGATCCATCTCTTTTGATTTCTTCAAGTACAAAAAATCCGGAAATAATTCCGGGCTGATCACCACTTACTTTTTTCCTCCATGACACACTGTCTCGCTTTCGCATTCGATCTTAAGAACAACCTAAGACAACCGTGCTTTAGCTTTCAGTTGATGGTTATTCAGAGTAAACGATCATTCGCACTCATCGGGTTAACCCTCCTAGTCACATTGGTTGAAGTGAAAATCTTTAATAGTATAGATTAATTATTATTTTTTATACTTTGAGAACTTCACCGATAGTATTTGTTTTCTCCATATTTTCTTCTTTAATTGTTGTTACGTTTCTGTTGTGAAGCAATATGATTAATATTTACAATTGCTTTTATTCTGAGTACAAAACTATCGAACGCCTCTTGCGCCTCAACTCGACGTCGTACAGTACTGATTACAGGATATGTAGGACAAAGTTGTAACAACTTCTCTTGTTCCATTTCAATTGGTAAATCACCATCTACCTTTACATCCCAAAACCCTTGCATATTCTTATATGCAACAGCTTGAAAATCACTTTCCCAATCTCTGTTAAAATAGATATGCCAATGACGTCCAGGTAAATGCTCCTCAATTCCCTTCGCATAATCGCTATAAGATGTTTTAATAAAAATAAGTTCCATCTCTTCCGTCACAAGGTTAGCAGGAATGGGCGCCTGACTTGGTAACTCTTCATTATCATATAGCTCGCCGGCTAACAAATAAGCTAAGGCCTTCTTTGCATTTTGAATTGCTTCTTCTTTCGTTGGGCCTGAGGTTAAGTAAAAATCCCACCCAGTTTCTGGAAGTAGCATCGGGAAATGAATGCCAAAATTTCCTCCTTCTTGCTTTATAAATGCTGGATAAACTACATTCTCAAATGCCATATCAACTACACCTATCCTTTAAAAATATTAGTGAAATTTAGAAATCCAAATGTAATCTTGTTCAACTAAGCAGCTCCGTTAGCAAAGTAGCACTTGCTCTAATTGAGCAATCATCTCTTAAGCTTACGTCTATGTATTGACAACACTAAACACCAAAATGAATCATCCATTTATCTTCTTTTATTGCTGCAGCTATTTTTTTCATTAATTTTTCAAGTTCTTCTGATTTGTACTCGTTGTTTGCTTCACTAACCATATTTAAAAATTGTTTTTGAGAACTCGGTGGTATCAATGTTATTCCACAATAGGCGAGGCTTTTAAAAGGTCTATTTGTGTTATGTGCGAATGTTTCTAGGTGATGCATCTTTTTACCAAAATCCTTAGAAAATAGTTCATCGAAAAGGTCACCATCTACACCAATGCAATTATAATTTTCAGGTTCATAACGAACATAATTTTTATCTTTTTCAATACAAGTAACTATTCCAAACTCGTGAATATAAGCCACATTTACACATCTCCTAAGTCTTCAATTTTTATCGCTATTTTTACATACAATTTCCTTTATGATCCTCTATTATACATAACGTTTCTCACATTATTTTACAACATTTTCTTGTTCATTCTTTAACTTCCCTGCTTCGTTAGTCCAATAAGAAAAAAGAGCTGCCTATGCAACTCAATGATTTTAAAAAATAACATATATTTATCCCTTGAATATATGTAAATTCATTCATAGATTTGTTATTTATAGTTTTCAAGATAATTGCCCTTTTCAAAAATTTCTTTTGCACTTAGGGCAGTCCATTCCTCTGGAGTTACATTTGGGTGCAAATCAAGATAGGATTTAACCATTTTATAGCCCTCACCGTAACCAGATAAACTAAGAAGGCCATTACCTCCCGCAAGAATTTCTAATGACCGATTCAAGTCAACCCTTTCGAGATCTAATGCAATTTTTGACCAATAATCTTTGTTGAATGTTGAATGAATTGGAGCAATATCAATATCAGGATAAACTAACTTATCAAACATAACCGCCTTTCCTTCAAATATTAGGTTATCCAATACAGTCATAGGTACATCTTTACGTAGGTATTTCTCAGTCCAAACACTATGATGATATTCGTGAGGCATGCTAGACCTTATATCCTCTTCGGTATAATCTTTATTGTAATGGACTATTATTTTCCCTGCCCCCAAAGTAGTCATTAGTTTATTTGTATTTGTAGCAGGAAAAACACATACAGTTGTTTCATTTTCAGATGGAATAAGGTCAGAAGATTTTAAAAGAGCTTCTTTAATAATATTTTCAGTTTCTTCCCTAACAATTTTTTTGCTTAGTATTTGATTTTCTGTTAAAAGGTCGGGAGCTACATTTAGAACAGGATCTGCCATATAAAGATATTCACCATTCTCAAAGCAAACATTATATATTGGTTTAATTACCTCTTCATTATAAATTTCCAATTGTGATTGTTTTGGGTTGCTTTCAACTTTATCTGCATAGATTTGATAAAGTTTATAGGCATTGACTATTTTAAATTTTTGACCTGTTTGAGGGTGTTCGAATGATGTAACGATACTTTCAATATCTTGTTTTGTATTCGATTTTTCTGATTGTCTACAGGATGTAAGTGTTAGCAATGTACTTATTAGAACAAATACGACAACTATTTTTTGATACTTTTTCAAATAAAATCCCCCTTGTCCGAAAAATCAGACTATTTACAAATAATTTTACCATATTTTAGTATGATCTCACCTATTACTTTGAAGTACCTTAAGCAACTAATCTGCTTCCTCAGTACAAAAGGTGATTGCTCTAATTGAACAATTTCACCCCGTTAGTTTAAGAAGAACAGAGAATCTTATTAATCAATCGCGCCCTATCGTTGAAGATCACAAAATATAAAAAGTGACGACTGCATACATATGTTGTAATGGAGTAAACTATATTATAAAAAGCACAAATGATTTTGTGCTTTATTAGTTTAGTTTGACTCTTCAATAGGAGTTGGATAATTACAGAATTAATAAAAAAGAAGGAGAGATACAATGTTCGATCAAGTTGCGTATTTTATTTTAGAAGCACTGGTAATTCTAACAGTTTTGGTTATTGTGATTGGGCTCCCTCTTGGGGATACACTGATTAGAAAAAAATAAGGACGCTGGGACATAAGTATATTTTCAAAGCAAAATAAAAAATTTCACATCCGAAAAGCGCGAGAAATCAACGTTTCTAAAATTGATTTCTTGCACTTTTTAAGGTTTTGAGCAGTTTTGTCCCAGCCCCTTCGATTTAAAAAGAACGCAATCAGAGTATACAAAGAATTATTGTAAAAAATATTCCTTTCTAGTTATGAAAAACAGGAGTTTTTGTAATACCATCATTTCAATAAAAGTAAAGAGTTCCCCTGTTTTTTTTATCTAAGAATTGCGCGCGTTAATTGAAGAAGCACCCCCTCTTTTATTACACATTATCCTTCGTTTAGTCCTTTTCATCCTTAACAAAGAAATTAATCTCCTTTAAGTGCTCATATATGTGCAGCGTATCTAATTTAGATAAAATATTCCGAGTTTTAATTCACTATTTTTATGCTAATACCATTGACTCTTACCAGAGTCTAGTCTTATTATATTTATATTGACTCAATTTATTACAAATAGTCATAAAAGGAGAAGAACGTATGCCTAAAATCATAAGTGAGCAGGAGAAGGAGCATATCAAAAATGCAATGTATATCAAAGGAATAGAGCTCATTCGTAAGAAAGGCATGAAGCGAGTTACGGTTGACGATATTACAGCTGCTGTGCAAATAGCCAAAGGTTCCTTCTATACCTATTATCCTTCCAAGGAAGAATATCTCTACCACATTATGAAACAAAATGAGCAAGTTTTACTTGACCGAGTTCTTGAAATCGGAGCTAGTTCGGGACATTTTAAGGACAAGATTACGCATGCACTTCATGAAATTTACTTGGCGCCAGATAGTCTTGCACTCTATGTTCAGCCATCGGACCTAGAATATTTGCTGCGCAAGCTTCCAGATTCTATTAACAAAAAGGAACAGGATAAATCCAAAACTAATTTTCAGAGTACAATAAATGGCTTGGGAATAGAGGATGCTCATTGTGATTATAGCGTACTTGCGAATTTAATGGATGGCTTACATTTTATCGCCTCAAATCAAAACCAATACGGTGAACAAGGAAGGACACAAGCATTAAGCATTCTTGTAGAAGCAATTGCGGAATATCTAAGCAA
Organism: Lysinibacillus sp. NPDC097231; assembly: GCF_044761885.1. Taxonomy (NCBI): domain Bacteria; kingdom Bacillati; phylum Bacillota; class Bacilli; order Caryophanales; family Bacillaceae; genus Lysinibacillus; species Lysinibacillus sp. NPDC097231. The sequence goes on from NZ_JBIWDH010000002.1 coordinate 278,444, forward strand.
GTGCAAGCAAAATTCAACCAAAAATAACTAGAGGAGGCATTCATATGAATCAATCTTTGATTATTTTCATAGCGGCTATTGCCTGCATCAGTATGGCGATTTATTGGTATCTCTATACAAAGAAGCGTGCAACAGCTTGTCATATCCTTACACCAAACGGAATAGATGAGGGCGAGTATGTGACGATCGGTGGAATCCAGCAGTTTTTATATCATCGTGGTGAAAATAAGGATCACCCCGTCCTCTTATTCCTGCATGGAGGTCCTGGCAGTCCGATGCTTCCTTTTGCCCAAGACTTTCAGTTTCCTTGGGAAGATAAAGTAACCGTTGTCCACTGGGAACAACGAAACAGCGGTAAAACCTTCTTTGCGAATGATCCACAGAAAGTCACGCCGACAACAACCATTGAACAAGCGTTACAGGATACATTTGAAGTTGTGAGCTATTTACAAAAGAAATATAATCAAGAGCGAATCCTTCTGCTTGGTCATTCATGGGGTTCTATCTTAGGTAGTCTATTCACCATGCAATATCCGCAGATGGTTCAAGCCTATATTGGAGTTGGACAAGTTGTAAATATGTTTGAAAACGAACGAATTGGTTACGAGAAAGCATTGGAATGCAGCAGACAAGTAAAAAATCAGAAAGATATTAGCACCTTACAAGCTTTAAGTCCTTATCCCGAGCACCATTTTAGTGATGCCATGGCCAAGAAGCTTATGAAACTTCGTAAGTTGCAAGGTAAGTATAAGCTTGCGATGCAACCATCACTTCAACTAGTTATGAGCGTACTATGTTCTCCCTTTTATTCGTTCAAAGATATTAAATACATGTTAATGAGCGATGTACTAGAAATAAAACAGCGTGCTATTTTGGAATTTTTGTTTAAGTCCTATGATCTGAACATGGAAACTTCAGACTATCAAGTTCCAGTATTCTATATCCATGGTGAAGATGACTGGCAAACTCCTTATTCTCTAGCTCGCACATACTTTGATCAACTCAAGGCGCCAATGAAACAATTTTACTCCATACCAAATGCTGGACATGTGACGATGCTTGATCAGAAGGAGCTATTCAACGAAGCTTTATTCGACATTATCGATCAAATCAAACATTAATTTCCAAAGCCATTCCATCATAGCACCATGATGGAATGGGACTCGAATATCTTAACCAAGTCAGTATGCACAGGCTCCGCAATATATGTCAAATGCTCTTATACAACTAAATGGACCGATTGTTGAACATGAGTCAAACTCTTTGTTAAACTAACAAAATGGGGATTGTCCCCAATGTGTTTTTTACAATTAATTTAACTAACCTACTCTTTAGTAGAGGAAGGATTTTTAAACAACTTTATTATCTCTGCACACCTTAGTTAACAGTTTCAGTATTACTATCTCTACATTGGAGAATCATCCATGTAGCTTATTGAACTACCCCCCTCGTTAGTTGAATAAGAAAAAGATGGGATTCTGAGCAATCCCATCTTGAAGTAAAGCAGTTTAAGTACATTTACTCACAAACTTAATTCTAAAAAAAGCTTAGGCGTACCGTAATTACCACTTATTATTATTAAAATTTTTTCTATAAACGTAGTCTTCATTTTTAATTTTTAACCAATTACTAATAAAATTAATAACCACGATAAAAATTCCAAATAAAACAAACGCCACACTGTAATGACCTTTGAAAAATAAAACAAACGCTGCAACCAATAGTAAGATCATTATAACTATTACCGAGACTTGTAATTTTCCCTTCTTCTTATCATTCATATGTTCAACCTCCTATCAAATCGTCAATATTTTTCCGTATCTTTTCATTTTCTCCTTTTAATGATTACGTTTTATATGTATCTCTTTGAACTGACATAGTCCCTTTACTCTAATACGTCTGGCATGAATAGAAGTTCCAATTTTAAGTAAATTATCCATTTAAAATTAACAAAAATCATAAACTAAACTGCACTGTTAGTGCAATAAGAAAAAAGAGCTGTCTAAAACAGCTCAATGATTTTCAAGAACAGCCCCCGTTACTTTAAGTGCATTTTTTCACAATCTAATCGTTTTATTAAAAAACCAATTTAATAATATAACTTCTTTTTTACTTTAAATTGAGGACTGGTGATTAATTTCGCTTTCGCAATTCCTTTTTTAAATCTTACATTGTTTAACCTTTTTTGTTTATCGGCCTCCAAAAGCTGTCCGTTGTTGAATGCATTTTTCATCAGTCTATGTATCTATTCTTAGCTTCTTTATGTAAAATCAGAAAATCTCTTAATGACCAAATGAAGAATAGAAATGGTAAACCAGAGATGAATGAAAAACTTAAAAAAAATGAAATCATCCCGTATTCTCCGCTATCATTTCCCAAAACGCCCATTATAAACGCTACTGGAATAGTCGCGAAAAAAATCAAGAAATTCATCCCACAGGTAAATTTATAATGCTTTAAAGAAGATTCTTTAGGTTCTTTTTTTCTGAAAAAGAAATAAAAGATAATTTGATAAAGATAAAAAATTGGTATACATATTTCTGCAAACGTTACGACTATTGACATTTAATTCACCTCTTTTTCAAATAAAATAATGATGCACGAAGTCAAGTGTATATAGGGTGACTTAAATAACGAATTCACATTGTGTATAGTTTTTAATATTACGCTTCATTTTTATACTTGCTAAATATAAATATTTAAACAGTATCCCTTTGTTATGGAAATCCACCCATAGACTGTTTGACCTATAAAATCCTAACAATATATTGCCTTATTTCATATAAGTAATTTTTTCCACCAAACTCCCCCGTTAGTTGAAGAAGAAAAAGATGGGATCTCTGGTGGAATCCCATCTTGAAGTAAAGAACTCGTTAGTTTAAGTACATTATTTCACAAAGAGGATTTTCCATATGAAATAAAAAACCTTTAATTTCATTTATTACAGAAATGCTGCCCAACCAATCAAAAACAAGAAAGCAATAGTTAGTAGAATCAAAAAAGGAGTAAAGAGGATTCCTAAGTATCTTAGTACTTTAGAAACTTCACTATGCCTATAGCCTTTTACTCCTAAAACTATACTAAAGATAAACATTAGTGTTCCTAAAGCCATAAAGATATAAATTAAAGTAATTTGTAAGGTTGATAAAGATTCACCTGACGTGTCTCCGATATAGTGTGCAACTAATAAAGAAATGAAACCGAAAATACCCAAATAGACAGCAATCATCGATTTACTCTTCATTACATCATCCCACCTTATTCTCAATATATTTACTATTCTTTTTTAAATTCCATTTTTATGTTCCATAAACCTTCTTTCGCTAACCTCCCCCGTTAATTCAATAAAGAAAAAAAGAGCTGCTTCTGCAACTCAATGATTTTCAAGTTAAGCCCTCTTTTTAAAGAAAGAATTTTTTTATAGTAATGCTGTTTTATTTCTAGAATTGCTTTCGGTCACAGCCAGTTAAATCTTTTAACAAGTTATTGGTATGGGAATCAAAACGAACTTCCCCAATACATCCCACCTCCTTACATCCTTTTCTACAAGTATGATACATCAATAACTAGCGGGTGTAATTATAATTTGCTTGGTCTTTAAAGGGAAAATCATTGCCGTTCTTGTCTTGGACAATTAACTCATATTTCTGATTCTCTGTCCTTATTTTTACTTCTTCGCTTTCCAGTAGCTCAGTAATTTCTTTTCGGATTTTGGTTACCGTCTCTTTAGTCTTTACATCCGCTGATTTCATGTTCGTCATGATGGTAATAGACACTTTTTCAGGCTTGTAGGAATATCTAATGTCAGCTACCCTGTACTCTTTTTTTAGGAAAAACTCTTCTTCAATGCTCTTCATGACGGGCATCCACTGAATCTCAAGTTCATCTTCCCTAACGTCTCGAGTTATAACCTGTACCTGTTTCGGCCTACCGTTTGCTTCCAAAAGTTCAATCGTTGCCTTGTAGATTTCTACCTTCATATCTTCGTCATCTATCGGAATGGACACTTCAACTACAGGATTATGTACGTTAACATCCATAATCGTATAGCCTGCTATCTGTAAGTCCCGCATTAGCTTCTTTCCTAGTTCCTCCCTTTGTTTTATTATCTCCGCTAGCGCAGGAGATACCTCAACCACTTCAGAAACCATTAATGTGTAGTTATCATACCCTCTTTTTTCCAAAACTTCAGTCGAAATAGTTAAAACTTTCTCTCTTTCTTGATTGACGTATTCTTCCGTTCCGTCCAGTCTAATGTCAAAATATTGCTTCCCTTCCCACTTGCCCATGCCAATTCCTACTGTTTTATACCCTTCTTTCTCCAATGTTTCCGCAATTATTATAGATATCGGTTTTTGGAATACTTGTCCTAGATATGGGATTTTTGATACCACTTCCGCCATAGTTGGATTCAGGAATGCGGAACCCATTAGAATGCCAAGAGTGATAACCGCTGCGACTGCAAACCGGGATTTTCTCCAACCTCGTTTTCTTCCTGTCGATTTTTTAAAATCCGTTCTTTTTTCTGACTCTTCCTTAATGTTTTTAGCAAATTCGTATAAGGAAGATGGTGCCTGGATTATTTTCATCTCTTCATCGACTTTTTTCTTTAACGATTCATCGATTTTCATTGTGGATTCACCCCTATAAATTGATTTTCAATCAACCTTTTCTTCAAAGCGTTCCTCGCTCTGCGAAGGTGGGATTTGACCGTCGAACTTTTCAGCCCCAACAAATCTGAGATTTCTTTGATGGAATGCCCTTGATAATAGTAGAGTATGAGTACGTTCCGATAGTCACTGTTATCAAGGGAGGATATGCCATTTTTAATCTCGTTTTCGGTTTCCTCTTTTAGTACACTTTCCATCGTGTCGTGTTTGTCTGTCACTACGTCGATTTTAAGCGGTGATTCCTTCTCTCGTCCCTTCTTTCTCCATGCATCGATTGAACGGTGCGAGACCAATTTATAGAACCAGGTGTTGAAATAAGTGATATTCTTTCCACTCATAATGTCCCGATATACTTCAATTAACGCAGTTGGGACGACCTCTTCTGCCAGTTCCTTAGACTTTAGGATACTGAAACTGGTTCTGTATCCCTTTTCAATCAACGGGGTGACTAGTTGAGCAAAAGCTTCGTCCTCGCCGTTCCGAATCCGGGCCATCAGTGTTTCTTGATCCATGAGGAAAACCTCCTTTTTTGTTTCTACCTTTTAGGCGACCGTGAGGCTACTTAGGATGCACAACTTAAAAAATAAAATGGGAAAGGAGTTGAATGGATCTTCAACTCTCGTAAAATTTAATTAAAAGCAATTTTTTATAAACTTTGTACACAATAGGTTTTGAAATCCTCCATTAAATAACTTCACATTACCATAAAACCCTAACATTTTATAAAACTATTCTGCTCTGTTCGTATTAGTTCAATGAAAAAAGAGCTGCCTATGCAACTCAATGATCTTCAAATAAAGCACTCGTTAATAAGTTAAGCTGGTTAGAAAAATTCATATAATCTTATTCCTTTCTATTATTACGTTTCCCTATTAACTTAATATTTGTAAGACTACTAGTTCTGCAATTTGGACAATCAATACGCCATGTGTCTTTAGATATTTCTAGTTCTTCTAAATAAACCAATAAGAAATAGTTGTTGATGGATAAGAACAATCTCAGTTGGATAAAATATTTGTGAACTTAAAAAGTTCAAATTTCAAGGATTGGGAGGACTAAATATGTCATCTGAAATGGGAGAAATACATCGTACTGGTCAAGACATTAACGACGAAATAGTACATTTTGGTGGGCAAGCTGAGAGTGTTTTCAGTTCATTGGCTGAACAAGGTCGACTTTCAATACAAAAGAAAGCAGACGAATTAGCTGCACAGTATCTTGAAAGTAATCCTAATCCAGACTATTATGATTGTGTTAAAACTGTAGCAGAGGGAGTTTTGACTTCAGGGAATGAAATAAAGGATAGCAGTGGTTCTTGGGGTGAATCAGTAGATGCAGCACTTGGTGCTGGTGTTGAAATTCCAGCAGCAAAAATAGCTTGTAAGAGAATAACGATGTCTTAACATTAATTTTTGAAAAAGCGTAGGCGTAAAAATTTTAATAAAAGTCAAGAAAATACGTATGGATCTTTATAATTATGTGTTTTGTTAAAATGTTACACATTATAAAGGGAAAAGAAAGGATAGATGAACAGGGTGTTATACCTACCCTACTTACATTTATCCTTTTTGTACAACCTATGATCTCATTTACTACAACAACAATAAAAATTTGCCATAACAAAATTCCTAAATTTCTTCAACTAAGGTCTAACTAACTAAAAGTTTTTTTCATCGTTTCTCCTTCCTACCTTCATTTAAATAAATTTTACATAAGAAATAGTTACTTATTGAACAAACCTGCTCCGTTAGCACAAGAAGCGATCGCTCTAATTGAACAATCACATCCCTTTAGCTTAGGAACAGCACATCACGGCCTTATCCATGTCTTTTTCATTTACTAAAACACTACCATTATTATCAATAATGAAATCAACTTTGGCATTAGTAAGCCTTTTTATCGCTGAATCAATACTATCTTGAGTTTGTGTTGATGAATCAATCCATACGTTATAGCTTTTTTCTTGCGAACAGCCAACTAACAGAACACTAATTACGGCAAATAGAATAAATAATTTTTTTATAATATCACCTCTTTTATAATAGTTAATAACTGCATCAAATTTATAAATTCGGGCGCCGTAAATGGAAGGGATTCCCTAAACTACCTACCTCGTTAGCTTAAGTAGAAAAAGGCTCTACTTCTTATTGAAGTAAAGCACACGTCAGTTTAATAAGCCTATCCTAAATTATTTAAAGTCCATTCAATATTTATCTGAGTTTCTCCGCCAACTCTAAAATAATACCCTCTGGACCACGAACGTAGCATAACTTATAACTTTCTTCATATTGCTGTATCTCACTAAAGAATTCCGTACCCTTCTTTTTCAATTTGGCAACAACAGCTTCAATATCTTCAACAGCAAAGCAAATATGTCGGATACCCAGCGTATTTGCAAAAGGTTGCTGAATATCTTTTTCATCTGATGGCGTATAAAATTTGACTAGCTCTATCCATGTCTGACCATCTGGCATCCCCAATCCTACACATGCCGTTTTAACATCTTTAAGCCCAACTATTCTATCCAACTGTTCACCATCCAATTCCCATTCTGCTTGCACTTCAAGTCCTAAATCAAGAAAAAACGCTTTAGCCTCTGAAAGATCATTTACGTTTATACTCACATGATCTATTCTATTGATCTTCATATCTGATACCTCCTATGTTCCTGTTATTTTCAATATCTGTATACGTGTAAAGTTTGTTTGAAATTCTAATTCGCTTAAAACAGGAAATATTCTTCTTCAACAAACCTACCCCGTTATCACAAGAAGCAACTGCTCTATTGAACAATTGCGCCCTTACCTACTAATTTTGTTTAGTTAATCAACTGTAAACTCCGCTGTCAGATGATACTTATCATAGTCCCCAGCGTATCTAAAATCCAGTATTTCTTTCACTATACGGTATTCACCTTTATCTAGACTTCCATAGAGCCAATCCCAATCAACTTTCCATTCCTTAACACCCGAAGAATCCAAGCTATAGCCAATATCCGTAAAAGCGTGGTTCCCATCTAAGGCAAATGGAAATTGGTACCATTTCCGTTTGATTTTCTTCTCCAACAAAAAATGTTCACCATAGATGATTTGCTTGTCGGAGTTATTCTCAAATGTCACCGTCAATCCAGTAGAAGAGACCGTTCCTTTCTTTACAATCATCGTTACTCCATCAAGGTTGTTAACAGTTCCGTATATTGTAGGTTCCCAGTCAGTTGTCGGTTCTCTTGTTTGACCTTCTGGTTCTTGGGAACAACCAACTAATGCAAAACTAATTACCACCAATACTATAAAAATTCTTTTCAAAATGTCTCCCCCTTTAATATTTAGACATTGATTTTAGAATAAAGTTTCAAAACTTTGTTTCACTAAACTGCCTCGTTAGTAAAAAAACGTCTTCACTTGTTGTAAGTTAAGGTGGAAAGTTTCACAAATAATAGAAAATAGATTATACTGGACTAACTATCATATTCAAAAAGGAGCATTTCTTATGACCGAGAATAATCAATCTGAAGTACCCCCAAAAAAAATCAGCCTGCAAGAGGCAGTGAAACAGCAGCTTGAAAAGAAAAAGAACCATTCCTCTGCTAATAAAGGAAAAAAGAATGCCGATCTTTCAACAAAAAAAATGAAAAGCCAGCAAACGAAAAAAACAAGCAATACCCGTAGAAAAATGGGTGTCTAATATACGGACAATATCAGAAAGACATAATACCAGGCAAAGCTGTTGATATTGTTGAAAAAGGATCGAAAAGGGAAGATTACCAGAGATATTATTTAGGATGTTTTTAGCACCCTTCCCCACGGTATTAAAGTCAAGCTAACAGATGGACAGATTGGACTTGTACAGTAAAATCCACTCTGAATAAAAGAAGTGAAAAAGAAAAAGCATTCAAGGGTGAACTGTTCCCTGAATGCTTTTTTAATTAGGCTGTTTTCTAAAAATATTGTTGCTGTTAAAACATAAAAACAAAGTTAATCTACAAAATGTGTAGAATTCAACTCTGTTTTTATGTTTGGTATTTCGTAAATCGAATATTTAACTAAAGCCCCCGTTAGCCATCCATGAAGTGCAAAAACCAGCACTTCACCACAGAAAATGAAAGATGCTTATGGGAGTTGAAGTATGATTCTTCACAAATTCATGGATATTCGTAATAAGTAGCGGATTACCTTATTTATTATTTTACTCATATTGTTCATTAACATTAATCTTTTCACATAAACTATTTGTCTACTCTACTATAAGAATCATTTATATTAGGATAACTGTCATTTTTATTCCTATCCCCACTATCGAGATACGCTCCTAAGTAAAAGTCTAATATTTCTAATTCCTTCATCCTCTTGGATAATCGAGATTGTTTCATAAGGAAGATACCCGCAAACAGTAAACATATAACTCCAACAAAATATATAACGCTAATCACAATGAATGATTTAGCATCAAGCGAGTTTTTTATAAGGTATGTTGCTAAACCGACTGAAACAGGTATTCCTCCATCTTTTGTTGCCGAAAAGTAATAAGATGTATCGAAAGTAAAGCCTGTATAAAATGCAGTCATAGAAATTAAAGTTGCAAATCCTGCGAGAGTTATAGCTCCAAGTTCTACTAAACTTGGACTGGTTGTCGTAACAATCTTTAGACTTCTCACTTCTAATTGCAAAGCTTCAAATAACTCTAATCCTTGAATTTCTTTACTAACTTTAATTTTTAATTTCCTTTTCAACCTTAATATGTTACTAATTAATAGATTATTATCCAATAAAATCCCTCCTAAATTAACTCTACTAAATTTTTAAAAGAGATTCACTATTCTTACTAACAATGATTTGAAAAGCACCAACAAAACAATCAATCAACTACACTTTCTGTACAAAATCTTTCTGACACGTACATTCGTAATACTATATGATTGCTGGCAACCCATTTTTTGATGCATGAACTCCTTTAAAGTTTCAAATAAATCGGATTCTTTCACATACTCATCCCTTTCGCTGCTGCACATTTTCTTTCAGATATTCATTCATAGCGATATGTGTAGGATGTTTAAAACAGCAAATTGTTGAACTAAACTGCACCGTTAGTACAATAAGAAAAAAGAGCTGTCCAAAACAGCTCAATGATCTTCAAGAAAAGCCCCGTTAGTTTTATTCATGTTCATACAGTTTGACTTTCCATGCCATTAGAAGAAGGCAGTAATAACAAAGAATAAACCCTTGTCATTACTGCCTTTTTTATGAAATAAAAACATAATTTAATTCCGTTTTTCTGTCGTTCTAAAGACTTCATCTACCTCTTTAGCGAAGACTTGGAATATATAGTCTCTCTCTTGTTCCTCTGAAGCAATACCTGACGCTGCACCTTCAGGCAGTTCCCCCCCTTGCATACGCATCAAAACATTAAGATCATCGTCAACTATTGAAAAATCACCCTTTTTCCAACGTTTTAATATAACTAGAAGGCTTTAAGTGGTCTCCTGATCGTATTAAATAATCTTTTAATTTATCTGTATTAAATTCGTTCATATCAATATCACCAAAAAATTGTAATAATAGATTATATTGAAAACAATATGTTTTTAATGTAAGTGATGAATATCCCTCGATTTTTTTATCCTGTTGATACTTTTTCCATGCTTCGGATAATAACATGTGTCTTTCACTCTCCTACCTTAAATCTATTAATTCTAAATTCTATAATGTTCAATGAAAGACTTTATCATACGAGGATATTCAACAACCTAAAAATATTGATAGTTTCAAACTCCAATTAATCTAAAAAGGCACTTTCCTTGTTTCCAGGAAAGCGCCCTTTAATGGAGTAATGTAGGATAATCTATTAACTCGGCTAGTAAAAGAAAAGATGTTTTTCAGGTATTAAAAAATTTACGATAAAATAAATCTCAAGCTATTCTGGCTTAAATAAAAACAAAAGGCTGTTCAATCGGAGAACGTTTTGAACAGCACTCTTCTTATTCCCTAAGCCATTTCAGTTTTACATCATCGTCTAAACAACCGAGTTGATCGAAATGGCTTGCTATAATGCCAAAATACATATTTTCATCTGCGCTTACATCGACTTTACGTAACGCATCATTAACGATATATGTAGCATCCTCACCTAGTGCAAAAATCGTGTTGAAGGCACGTACTCGTATATTTTGGTCTAAATCAAACATAGCAAATAACAACTCATCAGTCGGAATCGGCTCACTAAAATGAGCATATGGATCTTTATAAGTAGCACAATAAATTCGCTCTCTTGCCTCCTCAAAGGTATCACCATGTAATACCCCTCCAGCAAAAATCCCATTATCCGTTTGCGAAAGAGTAGCCAAATCAATCTCTACAAAGTGCATATCTTTTACAATATAGTATTTGTCATCTAGGTTTAACGCAATAACATAATCATCCCACGTAGCGACTTCTCCCGGTTCAATATAAACGGCAGGACGATACAAGTATTTTGCTGTCACATCTTTGAAGAAAATCGTCCATTCAGCATAAGGGCTACCAAAACTAGATAAAACTCGTAATGCAAATCTACCTTCGATCATTATTAGTTCGTCATACACGTAATAGCCTTCTAGATTACCTTCTGTTTGTGCATCATGAAAAACTAACTGCACAATTGACTCGACTGTAAACCCACCACTCATATCCAATAGAAGCGTAAAATTATTTCCTTGTTGCTCAGCATTTAAAATTTTACCATCATGAAATGATTGTGAAAAAACGATTTGTGCAGACGGATTAAAGCGTTCAACAATTGCTTCACGCTTTTCATAAATAGCATTACTCTTAGTTGTGAACTGCTCAATTGTCACATTGCACCACTCTCTGAATTTTTCCATTAAAGTATCATTTCGGAATAAAGTTCGTTCAATAATTCCCGACTGAAACGTTTGTGGTAAGACATCTATATACTCGGCTAATTGCTCATATAAATGATCTTCAAATTCAGCATCGAACTCTTCCTCAAATGGATATGTATGTGCTGCGTTGAATACTTCCTGTCGTTCACGTGTTAAGAAAAACATCATTCTACTCCTTTTTAGTTGTATAGCGAAAAATAATAAATAAATAATATATTAGATACTTCCGTTTATTCTTCTAGACTCTAAGGGACTTGAACTTCAGAATACCTTTAAGTAGTTGATTACTTTATAATTAATTGATGGCGTTGCAAATCTAAAAGGATAGTTCCTATTTTCTTCATTTCGCAAACCTCATCCCTTTATTTCTAAATATATCATTTTTTTAATTGCTATTTCTTATTAAACTAAACTGTCTAAATAATTTTATAATCTGGCCCTTAAATGGAAAAAGACACACTCCTTATTATAGAAATGCGCCCGATTGTTGAAGATTGACGTTAGTTACGAAGTTGCTGTTAGCCAAAAATACAACAATATTAAAAAACTAAGAAGGGTAAAACTAAATAAAACGATTATAGAAAACTTGATTTTATGTTCCTGGATTCTATTCATTTTTATCAGTAGTGTTATACAAAGCAAGAGACTAATACCAAAAAGAATAATAGGGAGTATAGTTAACAAAACTATTCTTCTCCTTTCTTAGTAAGTCTTACCCCGACCTATTAGTCTAAGTAAATTTCTTTACAATACCACCTAAACATTAACATAAATATCTATATATTGATAATTTAGTGTTATTCCACAATATTTCCCGATTGTTGAACAAAAGTTATAAAACACTCTTCAACTAACCTGCACCGCTAGTTCAATAAAGAAAAAAAGCTGCATATACAACTCTATAATCTTCAAGAAAAGCAACCCGTTACATTCCCCAGAGAGAGAATCTCAACACAAATTCCTTCCTATTTTCATAGAAAAAGAGTTAACTATATCCATATATTGTTCATCACCTCTCGCTCCTTTTAGTTGAAAAGAAAATGTATCAAAAAACTAAATGATTGTTTTCCTGTTTCCACAATAGAATTTCTTTTGCAACAGTATTAGGACAGTCCCAATGAATGTTATGTTTGGTGTTTTCAATACCTATTACCTTTATATCATTAATACTTTTTTTAATTTTTTGTATCCCCTTACTTCGAGATGAATCTGTAGTTGGAATTGTTGCATGAAATAATAAGACAGGACACCCAATACTATCATAAGTAGTCGAGCAAGGTTCCTTATAAAATGCCTTAATTGTTGCTAGAATACTAAATTTGTCTGCCTTTAATATGTAGTTATCTTTAACCTTCGTAAAGTTAGAGGTTATTATTGAATTGAGGTTTGTATTCCATTGTTTTGTTGTATAATTTTGGTATGTTTTTACCACCTCATCCCAAGAGCTATATTTACTTGATTCAATATATTGCTTCCATCCCATTAAGGCTTTTTCTTCCGACATCCCATCAACGTGTTCAGGAAATACATATCCTCCGTCTATTAAAATAAGCCCTATTATCTTATTTGGATAGATTTTTGTGAAATTTAAGGCAAGGTCTGCACCCCATGAATGCCCTAACATGTAAAAAGGTTTATTGGAAATCTTCTGTATTACTTGATTAATTCTTTTTACTAAAGAGGAAAACGTGTAATCCTTCTCCAGTTTTAGTGAGTCAGTTTCTCCATGACCTGGATTATCTAAAAGAATAAGATGAAAATCATTTACTAAATATTTATTAAGTCCAGAAAAACTTTTAGAATCACCTGTCATTCCGTGAAGACAAACAAGTAAAGGTCTGCTGTCATCACCAAGTTCATAGCCGTGAAAAGTATAGTTATCTACTGTTATTTTGAACTCCTTCAATTCTATTCCTCTCCTTTTAAAGGTGAATGATTATTTCTTGTAAAATGTAAACTATAGTCCGTTCTTCACTGATTCTTCTAAGATTCCATAAACTATGCTTAATATACCTCCAGTTGAGTGCCCCGCAAATCCCCATTTAACAAATCCTAATTTTTCACGTATAGCTTTTAAATCAAATATTGATTCCAACCTACTCAGCTAATAAGGCTCTTTTGCTTTCTCTGAATGCCCTGTTTCTCTTAAATTTACTAAAAATACCTTATTTGTTTCTGTAAAAGTTTCAACATTTTCCCCCTGATTAATGGAAGCAATAATTCCAATTATAAACCAAATCAAACTAGTTTTCCCAATATCTTGACTCTCCCCTTATAGAGTCAAGATTCGTTTTAATATACTTATTTCCCTTCTAACCATCTTGCACTAAAATCCGTTAGCGTAAAAAGCGATTGCTCTAATTGAACAATCGTACCCATTAGCAGCAAAAGAAAAAGCCGTCTATAAGACCGCTCTGTTCTTCTGCTATTGTACCCGTTAGTTGAACAAGGAAAAGCATTAAAATAATTAAATATCACCTACATAAGTTGTGGGTTTTCCACTGTTCCATGAATAATTTAGGTTTGCAGATATTTTTCTAATAAAGTTAAAAAGAGCTCGATATCATCTTTGCTAAGATCACCAATGTTGGCTACCCTAAAAGAATTTAATTGATAAAGTTTCCCAGGATATATTGTTATTCCGTTAGCATAAAAATAATCATGCATTTCTTTAAAATTATACTTTTCACTTTCGGGCTCTACTATTGCTGTAATAATTTTTGAATGGTGCTCGACAGGGACGAGACATCTTAGACAAAGTCTAGAGAGGCCATCTATTAAGGTTTCCCAACATTTAGAATACCGTTCATATCTTTCTTTTATTCCTTCTGCTTTTAATTCTACAATCGCCTGTTTTAGTGCATAGATAGTTTGTACAGGAGGAGTAAAACGCATCTGACCTGTCTCGATGAAATGGTAATATTGAGAATAAAGATTCAAGTAATAATTTGCTGGCTTTTTTGTTTTTCCTTTTTCTAGTTCGCTTTTTTTAGCAATAACAAAAGAGACTCCTGCCATTCCTTGAAGGTTTTTATTGGAACTAGCCGCCAAATAACTTATTTTCATTTTACTCATATTAATAGGAATAGCCGCAAACGAACTCATTGCATCTACCATCATATTAATCTCATTTTCTTCACAAATGGAGCCAATCGATTCTATATCGTTTAATAATCCCGTAGTTGTTTCGTTATGCACGACAGCTAGAAAAGAAACTTTTCGTGGAATACTTTGAATAAATGAATGTAACTGATCTAAGTTAATAGGTTGATCGGGTGGACTTAAAAACTCAAACCAATCCAACTGATAAGCTTCTGCAATTTCACACATTCTTTTTCCATAGGCTCCGTTATTTATGATTACTAAAACCCCATCAATCATTACTGAACTTAAGACTGACTCCACAGCAGCAGTACCTGAACCACCGAATAAAACGGTTGTATATTGATTATCTTGTGAAACTAAACTAGTAATTTCAGAAGTAACAAATTGCAATATTTGGCTGAAGTCATCTTCACGAGGACAAATATCTGGTACCACTTGTGCGTATTTAACCGTATCTGTTGTAGTAGCAGGTCCGGGATTCAGTAATATGTTTCTTTTAATTTTCTTCACGGTACTCCTCCCTTTAATTTTTGACACTTTTATACGTGGTTCGAATTATCCCCTCCAACTAAGTTACTTTTAAAGGCAAGATCAACCTGTAAATATTCATTTTTAGAACAATTATTTAATAAATCTCTGTAGTCGAGTTTTAACTTCACTTGGAGTAACTTTTGGGCGCCCTAAATCTTCTTTAGATCCCTTTGAGATTTTCAAATAAATAAAAGTCAGCCCTTTTGTCATTTGCCATTCTTGAATGCACATTTCAAGTTCCTGCAAATTATGGATATAGTATGACTTTTCATAACCACAATCTGCAGCAATGTTGACAAGATTAATATTGTGAGAAACGGTATTTTGCCCTCCAGTTGAATCGTGAACTTGATTATCTAGAAGAATGTGAAGCATATTTTCAGGTTGATAGTAGCCATTTGTAGATAAGCTTCCCATTCTCATAAGGAGGGAACCATCTCCATCAATAACAACTACATCTAAATCTTTTCGCGTATAGGCTAAGCCTAAGCCTAAAGAACCGACACAACCCATGGAGCCAACCATATAAAGATTATTATCAGAATCTTCGACCTCATATAGTTCCCTTCCTGTTTTACCAGTTGTGGCCATTAATACTGTTTTCATATTTTTGAGTCCATTTATCACTTTTAAAGTGTCAAAACGACTTGGTAGTTCATCTAAGCCAGTTTTTTCACCTTTTTTCTTATTTTTATGATTAAGAGGTTGCTCTATCTTCAATTTTTCATTTGTAAATGTTCCTTTTCTCACTACAAAAAAGAATGGTTGATTTACTTCAATCCACTTGTTAGCTTCTTCAAGCTGCCTCTTTGCCTCACTATCATCAGGAGATAAAAATTGCCATTTTATTTGCATGAGATCTAATATTTGTGTCGTAATATGTCCCATTAATTCATGCTGAGGTTCATCATTTAACCCGGGTTCTCCACGTAGACTCACAAACCCAAGTATAGGTATTTGAAATGTATAGTTTAAGGAAGTCAATGGAGAAATACAATTGGTTAGACCAGAGTTTTGCATTAAAACAACTGATTTCCTTCCCCCTAGGTATGCTCCTGAAGCAATGGCTACAGCATCACCTTCGTTGACTGCAGCAATATATTCACACTCATTTATGGAATAGTTAATAAGATTCTTTAAAAATGAACACGGGACCCCACTGAAAAAGTCAAAACCAAGTCTTTTCAGCTCATTTCCAAATTCTTTTGTATTTAGCATACCATCACTCCGTTTCGGATTTTGATTGGTTATTAGTTGATGGCAAATATTTCTCTTCCGCTTTTTGAAGCTCCTCAGCATTTTGGAGTCTAAAAATCTCTTGCACTCCTACGATCGATTTCTCCACTTGAATGAGACTTTCATCTGTTAGGATTTGTTTTGAGATGTTCTGCATAGCAGTGATCGATGCTCTTAAGTTATGGTTAGCCCAGATTGCAGTACTTATTCCTACTTTTCTGAATTCATCAGTTGGGGTTGTATAGTATTTTGTAGGCACAATCACCACTGGATGCCTTCCGCTCCATTCCTTCATAAATGCTTCAATTTCTTTAAAATCTGACTTTTTACTATGCACAAGAATTGCATCGGCACCTGCCTTCCTGTAGGCTTCCGCACGTTTAAGGGCTTCATCTAATCCCAAGCCTGCAATAAAAGCCTCGACTCTAGCTACAACCATAAAGTCTTCATCCTCTTGAGTATCTTTCATTGCTTTTATTTTCCCGCAAAATTCTTCAATCGATGCGAGAGGTTGTGTTTCTCCATTAATAAATGAGTTTGTTTTCGGAAAAACTTTATCCTCGATGCAGACTCCAGCAATATTCAATTGTTCTAGTTTTCTAACTAACCTCCGAGCATTATTAAAATTCCCATAACCTGTATCCCCGTCTAATAGGATAGGAATTGTTGTCGTATCACTCATAAATTCAAGTATATCTAATACCTGCGTCCATGATGCTTCATTATTATCTCTTACACCCAATGATCCTGATATCGATAGACCACTTGCCCAAACTCCTTTAAAACCAACTTCCTCAACAATTTTGGCGGAAAGACCGTTATGGGCTTCCATTAAAAATTCAAGTTTGTCTGAATATATTATTTCTTTTAATTTCGTTGTTTTTTTCAATATCTCCCACCTCCTAACTCGACATGTCATATTATCATATGGCTTAAGGCAAAGATTAGCAGGGCAGAGATACATTAGAAACTAATAATTCAGAACCAAAAAATGGATGTATAGAAAACAATTACAATGCTACTTTTCTAGTGTAAGAAATTGATTATGGGACCCTAACAGGAGCATGGGGGAGATTAATCGCATTACCAAGTCCCACCCATGCAAGATAATCCTATTTACATACAATACAATTACCTCCATAAGAGGAAAAACTACAGCATTAAATAAAAATATCTTATGAAATGAGGTGTGTTTATTGAAAAATGCACTTGGAAAATGGGAACAAATCTTACTTTTAAAACAAAATCCTTTAACAACTAACTGCATTCCAGAATCAACACTTTACAGTCTAGAAAACCTAATCTATTTTTTAAATAGGTATGAGTATGTTTATGTGAAACATAATAACACCGGACAAGGAAGAGCAATTTATAAAGTCTACAAAAGAAAAGATGGACGCTATTGTTTTAACGGATTTACTATGCAAGGTGAAGAAATTAATAAATGCGTGGCAGCAATTGAGGATTTCCATCAAGTTCTTCATCCATTTGAAAATAAATTAAATGGGATTTATATTATACAGGAGGGGGTCATGAGTCTAACCCCTGATGAGGATTCAATATCCATTCGTGTTCATGTTCAAAATCTAAAGGGACAATGGATAATTGGTGGAATTTACGGAAGGATTGAAACTGAGGATCATGGGATTGTCAATTCAAATCGGGGTTCTCAAGTCATACCGATTGATGAATTATTATCAGATTATATGATGATGGATAATACAAAGAAAGATAAAACAATAGATTCTCTAAAAGAAGATTCAATTTTAGCATCTGAAGTAATAGCATCCCACTTTCCTTGTAGAGAATATGGCATTGATTTTGGAATAAATCCTAAAGGAAAACCTATATTATTTGAAGTAAATACTACGCCAAGCATAAGTAGTTTTGCCAAAATTGATAGGGCGATCTGGAAGAAAATTGTTGAGATTAGGAAAATGCAAAATGAAGGCTAAGTTTGACATGTAGTGACGTATTTTTTATTTAATTCGAAAACCTAGTATATCACTAAAGCATACAATAGATTCTAATAACTCTGAATTTTTTTAGGATTATATTCAGGAAACACTTTTACCCCACCTTTTCATAAAAATAACCTCTTGGGATATTTTCACCCGAAGAGGTTATTTTTATCAAACTATATTATCAATTATATTTGTTTTATCTCTCTCATTTTTCATTAATCACAATTTTGTCAGCACTTGCTTGTCCTGGATAACTTTCTTCTATTGCGGTTGTCCAAACTGAAACATTTTGCCCTACTTTTAAAGATTCAATCTCATCAGTTGAAAACCATATCGCATCTGGTCTCCCATCTGGTAATTTCTCGGTTATACTTTCCACTAAAAATCTTTCACCTTCTAGTTGAACAATTTCGCCTATGATTGTCGGTTTATCTGTTATTTCCTCAGTTGTCTTCTCTTTGTTGAATTCCTTCTCTTTACTGCTTTGTTGACAGCCCAATAACCCTATTGATAAAAATATTAAAGATAAAAGTAAGATATATTTTTTCAATATCATCATTCCATTCATTTATAATAAGACTAAATTTTGTGGTTTTCGTTTCAATAAGTTATATGTATTTATTCTACTAAACATTATCTTTGTAGAATAGCCCCTTTAATTAAAGAAGACACACAACCTATACGCAAACCTCAAAGCTCGTTGGGTCACTTTCAATCGAGTAGGAGGGGGTGACTAACCCCCGACCTCTCTCACCACCGTACGTACGGATCCGTATACGGCGGTTCAATTAAGATGAATAACGCAAGAT